>CAZGUB010000065.1:0-7537 GCA_964528935.1 uncultured Flavobacteriaceae bacterium
CGAATTCTTTAAATCGTGCTGTTTCTCCAAGTGGAAAGCATTAATATTGAAAAGTTAGCTAAATTTGTCCTTACAAGATAGGTCTTTTAAATTAAAAAAACTAAACAAAATTAAATTGAGCGAAACCCCTTCCATTCCTGAAATTGCTCGAAATACCATAAGACAAGAAGCCCAATCTTTGAATGTACTGCACAATACCATAGACGAGGATTTTGACCGCATGGTAGGTATGATATTTCATTGCAAAGGAAAAGTAGTGGTCACCGGCTTGGGAAAAAGCGGATTGGTAGGGATGAAAATCGCAGCGACACTCAATTCTACAGGTACTCCTGCAGCTTTCCTCCACGCTGCAGATGCCACCCATGGGGATCTGGGCATGATACAAACCCAAGATGTGATCCTGATCATATCTAAAAGCGGAAGCTCACAAGAAATCATCAACTTGGTTCAAATTCTCAAAAACAAAGGAAATCGGCTGATAGGAATGACTGCTAATCCTGAGTCTTTTTTGAGAAAAAATACCGACTACCTCCTCCACACCCCTATGGAAAAAGAGGCCTGCCCCTACGATTTGGCTCCCACCACCAGCACCACCTTACAAATGGTAATGGGCGATGCACTGGCAATGAGTTTGATGAGCCTCAATGGTTTTAAACCCAAAGATTTTGCCCTACTCCATCCCTCGGGAACTCTTGGAAAAAAACTACATCTCAAAGTAGCCGATTTGATTATGGATCAACCCATGCCTAGCGTTTCTCCAGAAACTGCATTTAAAGAGGTGATCTATGAAATTTCGGACAAGCGACTGGGAGCTACCATAGTGGAGAAAAATGGGAAAATTCAGGGCTTGATCACCGATGGAGACTTGAGGAGAGCCATGGAAAAAACCGAAAATTTTGGCCATCTTACGGCCGGGGAAATCATGAGTAAAAACCCCGTTGGTGTAGACCAAAAAATGATGGCCGTTGAGGCTTTGAATTTAATGCGTAATAAAAAAATAAACCACCTGATCGTCTTGGGAAATGATGTATCTTACTGCGGCTTAGTACATATTTTAGATTTTATAAAAGAAGGCTTGAATTGATGAAAAATCCAAATGAAATGTCTTTTTTAGACCACCTGGAAGAGTTGCGTTGGCACCTGATTCGTTCCTGTCTGGCCATTCTAATTTTGGCTTCATTGGCTTTCATTGCCAAAGATTTTATTTTTGACACCATCATCTTTGGACCAAAAAAAATTGATTTCCCCACCTACAGGTGGTTTTGTCAACTCTCACAATCCTTTGGCCAAGGCGATAGCTTTTGCATCGAGGAAATGCCTTTTCGCATCCAAAGCCGTACCGTTGCAGGACAGTTTTCTGCCCACTTGTGGACTTCCATCTTGGCTGGCTTTATCATAGCCTTTCCCTATGTAATCTTTGAATTTTGGAAGTTCGTAAGCCCGGGGTTGCATGACAACGAAAGGAAAAGTGCCCGAGGATTTATTTTTGTCTCCTCCCTACTTTTCTTTGTCGGTGTCCTTTTTGGATATTATGTGGTCACCCCGCTTTCCATCAACTTTTTGGGGAATTATACCGTTAGTGGTGAAGTCTTCAATGATTTTGATCTCAGCAGCTATATTGGTTTGCTCAGGGCCTCTGTATTGGCTAGTGGACTGATCTTTGAATTACCTATTATCATCTATTTCCTGACCAAAATTGGTATCGTAACGCCCCATTTTTTGCGTAAAAACAGAAAATTTGCGCTGGTGATTGTTTTGAGCTTGTCTGCTATCATCACCCCTCCCGACATTGTTAGCCAAATCATCGTAAGCATTCCCTTATTGATCTTGTACGAAGTCAGTATTTTTATATCCAAGTTCACCTTCAGGCGTATCGAAAAAGAATTGCAAACCAGCTCCAAATAGATATGAAATTAAGTGCTCATAAGATCGAAAAATCATACAAGGGAAGAAAAGTCGTCAAAGGCATATCCATTGCTGTAGAGCAAGGGGAGATCGTGGGACTGTTGGGACCCAACGGTGCCGGAAAGACCACCTCTTTTTATATGATAGTCGGTTTAATCAAGCCCCAAGGCGGTAAAATACTACTCGACGATACCGACATCACCACTTTTCCCATGTACAAAAGAGCACAATATGGCATCGGCTATTTGGCTCAGGAAGCATCGGTGTTCCGAAAACTCAGTGTAGAAGAAAATATTTTAAGTGTTTTACAACTGAGTTCCTACACCAAAAAGGAACAAATAGAAAAAATGGAAGCCCTGCTTGAGGAGTTTGGCCTAACTCACATCCGAAAAAACCGTGGTGACCTCCTGTCGGGTGGAGAACGCAGGCGAACCGAAATTGCTCGGGCATTGGCTACAGATCCCAAATTTGTTTTGCTCGATGAACCTTTTGCAGGAGTAGACCCTGTTGCGGTCGAAGACATACAAAAGATCGTGGCCCATTTGAAGAAAAAAAACATTGGAATCTTGATCACCGACCACAACGTTCAAGAAACCCTAGCCATAACCGACAAAACCTTCTTGATGTTTGAAGGCAGCATACTCAAGGCGGGAACTCCCGAAGAGTTGGCCAAAGATGAGATGGTCAGAAAAGTGTATCTCGGTCAAAACTTTGAACTTAGGAAAAAAAAGGTGGCTTTTTAAACTGCTTTTTTGTCTTTTCCAACTAATCCAACACGGCTTTCAATAAGTTCAAAAACAAATACAACAAGACCAAAAGGCTGATCCCTCCCAAGCCATAAAAGTAAACAACTAAGGGAGAAGCAATCAAAATTACCAACCTTAGCCCCAGATCAAAGGAACCGGTTTTAAAAGACTTGAAGGAAAAAAGTTCAAATGGAGCATTCATCAACATCACAAAAAAAAGCGTCAAACAGACCAAGCCCGTGTTGGATACCACTAATGGTTTTAGGAAAGAAAACTCCGATGTTTTGAGTAAAATAGGTAAGGCACCTACAAACATCGCCACAGCGGGAGTGGGCAAACCTACAAAATGTTTTGCCTTGGATCCTTCCAGATTAAAACGGGCTAGACGAAAAGCAGCCCCCAGAGGAATCAAAAAACCTACAAATATCCACGGGATGTATTCAACAACCGTGTTCAGCGGCCATCCCACTACCAATTCCAGTGGCCGATTGCCTGCCATTACAAACAGCTGTGCCATGATAATTCCCGGAGCCACGCCACAGGTCACCATATCCGCCATAGAATCCAATTGAACCCCCAAAGCACTCTCTACTCTAAGCAATCGGGCAGCAAGTCCATCCCAAACATCAAAAAAAACACCCGACAATAAAAACACAAATGCCGTCTCGAATTGGAATATGTATGCAAAGTATATCGAAAGACAACCCGACAATAGGTTTAAGGAAGTAAAAAAATGTGGAACTGACTTTTTAATCATTAGTTTTGCTAAAGCAATTGACAATTATTTACACCAGCAAAGTAAGATTTGATTTTTTAAGAAAAAAATAAGCCGCAGCATTTTCATGGATTTTTTCAAAAAAAAATGGGTTTTAAGCATCGTTTCTGGACTATTTTTGACCTTCTCTTGGCCTGTCTCAGGAGTGTCGTTGCTGATCTTTTTCGGCCTGATTCCCCTTTTATTTGTAGAACACCAAATCGCCCAAGACAAAAACCGGAAAAAAAAGTTACGCTTGGCCGGCTACAGTTTTTTGGCGTTTTTGATCTGGAATATGGGTACGACTTGGTGGATCGTGAACTCCTCTGTCTTTGGAATGATCTTTGCCATTTTTTGCAATACAAGCTTTTATACCCTCATGGTGTTGCTGTTCCACTGGGCCAAAAAGAAACTCCCGTTGAGGACTGCCTATATCTTTCTGATCAGTCTTTGGATGGCTTTTGAAAAACTCCATCTGGAATGGGATTTTTCTTGGCCCTGGCTCAATCTGGGAAACGTATTTTCGGAGGACATCCATTGGATTCAATGGTATGAATACACCGGTGCTTTTGGGGGGACTTTGTGGATTTTACTCCTCAATATCGGACAGTTTGAGGTGTTGAAAAACTTCCCTCCAACAACAAAAAACTCCTATTGGATAAAAAAAATCTTACCCTGGTGGATGGGCATTGCCCTACCTATTGTGATTTCATTGATCATTTTTGAGCAAACCGAACTTACCCCACCAGAAACGGAGGTACTGCTGCTACAACCCAATATCGATCCCTACAACGAAAAGTACGAATTGGATAACAACGACTATTTTGAGATGATGAGGGCACTTACCCAGCCTCATATCACTGAAAAAACAAAATACATTTTCACACCAGAAACTTTCTTTGGAGCAGGTCCCGGAGTACCCCTGAGTACTTTTGATCAAGATCCGCTGCAAAAAAAAATCAATACTTTTCTTCAAAATAACCCAAAAATTCAATTGATTACCGGCATCCAATCCTATGAAGTATACAAAATATCGACCCCTCCTACTGCCTCGGCTAATCAAATAAGAGAGGGAGTTTGGGTAGATTTCTACAACTCCGCCTTGAAAATGCAATACGGAAATAATCCTGCTTTTTATCACAAATCAAAATTGGTTGTCGGAGTAGAAAACATGCCCTACAAAAGTTTTTTAAAACCCCTTTTGGGAGAAATTTTATTGGATTTGGGAGGTACAGTTTCCAGCAGGGCCACCCAAAAAGAAAGAAGTGTCTTTCATCATTCACAAATCAATATTACTGTAGGCCCTATCATCTGTTATGAATCCATTTATGGGGCATTTGTAACCGATTATGTAAAACAAGGAGCCCAATTTTTGGGCATTATCACTAACGATGCCTGGTGGGGCAATACCCCCGGACATCGGCAACTCCTGAGCTATGCCCGATTGAGAGCCATAGAAAACCGGAGGAGTATCGTAAGAAGTGCCAACACAGGGATCTCGGCCATCATCAATGCAAAAGGAGAGATCACCCACAAATTGGCATACAACCAAAAAGGAGTCCTCAAGGGGCGTTTTGCCAAAGAAAACAAAATCACCTTCTACACCCGATACGGGGATTACTTGGCCCGTTGGGCGGGTTTTATTTTTGTGTTGTTTTTGCTGATCGCCCTTAGCGGAAGACTCAAAGGCAAAAATAAAAAGCCCGCTGAATAGAGTGCCATCAAAGCATTTCAAAAAAACACACGATTATTTTGGCATCCATCGGAGATCTATTCCTTAGCAGTACCGCTAACGAATTTATATTTAGTAACTTTACGATGTAAAAATATGAACCCCCAGAAATAGGAGTCACAAAATTTTCTGTTTTTGGAACAATGAGAAGGATAATATGAGTAGATTTAAACTTTACACCAAAACAGGAGATGATGGTACCACGGGCTTACTATCCGGAAGAAGGGTCAGCAAGCATCATGTTCGGATAAAAGCCTACGGCACCGTTGATGAGCTAAACGCTTGGATGGGCATGATCAGAAACTTTGAAACTGATCCCAATACCCGAGAAACCATCGTTAAAATTCAGCAAGAATTGATGACCATTGCCTCACAACTGGCCGATGACACCACTTTTGAACTTTCCAAACTGGTCGATGTCTTGCAACCCATCGATGAAGACAATGTCAATCATTTGGAAAATGAAATCGATGAAATCAGCAACGCCTTACCCGAGTTAAAAAATTTTGTAATCCCGGGGGGGCATGTCGCCGTTTCCTACGCACATTTGGCAAGATGTACCTGCAGAAGGGCCGAAAGATTTATTACCGAGCTCAATCAGGTTGAAAATGTACCTGAAATCATTATTGCCTATATCAACCGCCTTTCTGATTACCTATTTGTATTGGCGAGAAAATTTTCTCACGATTTTGAAGTAGATGAAATAAAATGGTCTTCTCAAAAAAAATAATCCACACTCTTGCAAAATTCCATTAAAAATCTATTTTTGCAGAAATTTGTAGATTATGTATTGGACATTAGAATTAGCGTCTTATTTGAGTGACGCCCCTTGGCCCGCCACCAAAGACGAATTGATTGATTTTTCGATCCGTACCGGTGCCCCGTTGGAAGTAGTAGAAAATCTGCAATCGATGGAAGATGAAGGAGACATTTACGAATCGATCGAAGAGATTTGGCCCGACTTTCCCACCGAAGAGGATTATCTTTGGAATGAGGACGAATATTGATCTTAAAAAAATCAAAAATCAAAAAGTCTCTGTCGAGGCTTTTTTTTTACTTAATTTTATCATCATTTAATACCAGCGAATGAGTCTGTTAAATTCTGTCTTAAAAGTATTTGTAGGAGATAAAACGAAAAAAGATTTGGCAAAAATCCTCCCCTTGGTCAGTCAAATCAACACCCATTTCGATGCCTTCAAGAACCTTAGCCACGACGAGCTTAGGGCAAAGACCCAAGAATTCAAAAACCACCTTAGCGACCAATTGCAAGAGGTAGAAAGTCAGATCAACACCCTGAAGACAGAAATTGAAAAACTGGAAGATATAGATCAAAAAGAAAGTCTGTATCAACAAATTGATGACCTCCATCTGGAAAGCCAAAAAATTACCGCTCAAACTCTTGAACAAATTTTACCACAAGCCTTTGCTGTAGTCAAAGAAACAGCAAGAAGATTTGTCGAGAATTCAACCCTAGAAGTTACCGCCAACGAGGTCGATCGTGAGCTTTCCCCAAACCACAGCTTTATCACACTCAAAGACGATAAAGCCATTTGGTCCAACGCATGGGACGCTGCCGGAAAAGACATTATTTGGGATATGATCCATTACGATGTACAACTCATAGGTGGGGTTGTACTCCATCAAGGAAAAATAGCCGAAATGCAGACCGGTGAAGGAAAAACGCTGGTGGCCACACTCCCCGTATATCTCAATGCACTTACTGGAAAAGGTGTTCATCTGGTGACCGTAAACGACTACTTGGCCAAACGTGACAGTGCTTGGATGGGACCCTTGTTTCAATTTCACGGACTCAGTGTGGATTGTATAGATTACCACAAACCCAACAGCCCTGAAAGAAGAAAAGCCTACCAAGCAGACATTACCTATGGCACCAACAATGAATTTGGCTTCGACTACCTGAGGGACAATATGGCTCATGCCCAAGATGATTTAGTACAACGCAAACACCATTATGCCATCGTTGACGAAGTAGACTCGGTACTCATAGACGATGCCAGAACCCCATTGATCATATCGGGGCCAACCCCCGAAGGCGATCGTCATGAATTTGATTTGCTAAAACCCAAAGTGGCCGATTTGGTTTCAAAACAAAGAACCTATCTCACCACTGTATTGGCAGAAGCCAAAAAGAAAATTGCAGAAGGAGACAGCAAAGAAGGCGGATTTTTACTCCTTAGGGTGTTCAGAGGCCTACCCAAAAACAAAAGTTTGATCAAATTTTTGAGTCAAGAAGGCATAAAACAACTCTTGCAAAAAACCGAGAATTTTTACATGCAGGACAACAATAGAGAGATGCCCAAAGTAGACGCTGAACTCTATTTTACCATAGACGAAAAAAATAATCAAATCGAACTGACCGACAAAGGAATAGAGACCCTG
>CAZGUB010000066.1:0-3919 GCA_964528935.1 uncultured Flavobacteriaceae bacterium
TTTGCTGCTGTAACTACTGAAGAAACAGTGAAAGTCCCGATAGTAATTGAGTATACTTCATTTAAATCTAAAGATTCAGATACAGTATCTGTAGGAATTAATCTTATTGAATTATATGTTAAATGCGTATTAGAAACCGTATTTGGAGAGCCCTGATCAACAATTTTTACTCTTATAAACACATCATTAAGCATATAGAAATTATCTCCAGGAGCATTAGAGTCCTCTATCCTCGTATTAAATGTGGTTTCATTATTATCATTTACTGGTTCGTTAATAGTAGTCCATGTCAATCCATCTGTTGATCTTTCCCAGGTTGCAGTTATAGTATAATTATCATTATCTAATATTCTAAAGTTATCCCCAGATATTAATCTTAAGTCTGGGAATTTATCACCAATACAATATGGAAAATCAGGTGTACCTCCCTCAATATCAACATATCCAGTATCAATTGGAGGTAATATTTCAAATACTATGTTATCAGTATATCTCTCACAAGGATCCGCTGAACCATCATTAATTGTAACACCTCTTCTATATAGTACAAATCTTCTAGAAGAATCAAGCGGTGGTGTGATGTAACTATTTTGAGTTGCAGAGGTTATAGCAGTCCATGATCTACTTGTTACATTAGTTAAATCATTTGTCTCTGCAATATACCATTGATATTCAACTGGGAAAGTTGATGTAACTACACTTGATGCACCTAAAACTGGTGGTATAGAACCATAACAATATCTACCTGAATAATCAGTTAGAGTTCCTGGCTCGATTGAGTTAAGATATAAAGTAAAAACATTGCTGTATTCGGTAGATGAGCATGCTGTACTGTCCGATGAACTAGTAATCCTTCTATAATATGTAGTCTGAGTTACAGTTGAAAGTGTTATATCATAAAAAGATGAAGAAGCATTGCTTGTAATATTTGTAAAGGTTGAACTTAAAACAGAACTAGAAACTTGCCATTGATACTGAGTTGTTGGACCAAAATTATTATCCGTTACAAGTATTCTATATGTTGCACCTGTTAAGTCACAAGTATATTTTTCATCATCATCTATAGTTCCTCCATCTAAGTTTTGAATAGTGTACTGTACTGGATCTGAGTAGTAGAGACATTCTATTCCATTTAATTCGAGAACTGAAACCCTTCTAAACCAGGTATTGCTGGCTAATGGAGAAGAAAATGTAAGGCTTTGAGTGTTTGAAGTAATTGAAACTGTATTTGTAGTGAAATTTGCTAGGGCATTTGTTGTTGCCTCCCAATAATATGAAATTGACGCTGCTGGATTGGTAGAAGTAATAGTATTAGTTCCAATGATTGGGGTCGGAATTTCATCATTACAAAAAGTTGTTCTTGTAGGGGATATAGTGTCTGAGCCTGATTTTTCACCAACTTTAGAAATTGTTACGCTTGCTGTTGTACTACAGCCAGTTACACCATCCGTATATGTGAGTATTATTGTCGTATCAGAAGAAAGTAAAGAGGTGCTCGAAAATTGAATTTGTGAAACTAAAGTTGTTGATGGTGTTGATCCAATCTGCCATTGGTAAGTAGCTCCAGGATCTCCACCTATCGCATTGATCGTTACAGTCTCATTATCGCAGTAAGTATCAAATGGCGAGTCCGTCGTCAAAGAAATATTGGGTGGATCAACAATAGTAAAAGTAACTGTCGATGTATTTGAACACGTAGTTGAAACTGGTGCATATTCAAATTCTAAAGTATTTAAACCAATTACTGTATCAGAAGAACTTATTAATATACTTGTTGAGGGTGCTATTAAAGTACCACTGGAAATAGTTGTTCCATTTAATTTCCAAATAAAACTGTCACCAACCTGAAGTCCTCCGGCAGTGTATGTTAAATCTTGATCAGTACAATATCTATTTGCACCATTAGCTGTAATTGAGACATTTCTTTCATCAGCAATTTGAATACTTATCTCAGGAGAAACATTATCATAGTCGCATTTTACTCCACCTCTTACAGCTCTAGCTAATCTTCTAATTTTTAAATCCTCATATATTCTAAATGTAGAAAGAGTATTTGTAGCCAGGGTCGAACTATTAGTAGAACCAGGAATCTTAGTCCATGTAGGAGTAGTAGCACTCGAGTATTGCCACTCATATTCTATCGTTGCAGTGGAACTGCCCGCCGAAAGTGATGCTGTTGTGGTTGAAGTAATATTACCAGCGATAACATCACCAGCACATATTGTTGTTGATGCAGCTGTTTCAATGTCTCCTGCATCACCTATCTCGGGAACATAAACTGTAATTGAATCTGTAGAACTACACCCATCCCCACTTTCTGTTGTCACTGTGAATAATGTCTCACCTGTAATATTCAAAATTGAAGCTGTAGCTTGACCCGTTGTAGTAGTTCTAATAATTGTATTTATACCATATCTTATTGTAAATGTGGTAGTACCTGCTGCATAATCAGTATGATCTAAGTCTAATGTAAAGCCATCTCCTGAACAGAGTGTATCTCCTGGTAATCCAGTACTTAAGGTTACTTCAGGCCCTTCATTATATGTTATTATTTGACTAATTAGTGTGGAAGTACACCCTGCAGTATTTACAACTTCAAGTTGAAGTGTAGCATCTGCTGATATATCACCTGCATCTATCGTGTAGAATGAAGTAGTATCACTACTTACCGTAGTTCCGTTTAGAATCCATATGTATGTGTAGTTAGCTGGTGCACCAACAGCAGTAATAGTGATTGCTTCATCTTCACATACTTCAAATACGCCTAAACTGGAGCTAAGCGTAGGTTCTATAACGTCTTCAACTGTGATAAGTATTGCCGGTGATGCTACACCATCACTACATTTAACACCTGCTCTTACGGCTTTGGCTAATCTCCTTATCTGAGTGTTCTCATAAATTCTAAACGTAGAAAGAGTATTTGTAGTCAGGGTCGAACTATTAGTAGAACCAGGAATCTTAGTCCATGTGGGAGTAGTCGTACTTAAGTATTGCCACTCATATTCTATCGTTGCAGTGGAACTGCCCGCCGAAAGTGATGCTGTTGTGGTTGAAGTAATATTACCAGCGATAACATCACCAGCACATATTGTTGTTGATGCAGCTGTTTCAATGTCTCCTGCATCACCTATCTCGGGAACATAAACTGTAATTGAATCTGTAGAACTACACCCATCCCCACTTTCTGTTGTCACTGTGAATAATGTCTCACCTGTAATATTCAAAATTGAAGCTGTAGCTTGACCCGTTGTAGTAGTTCTAATAATTGTATTTATACCATATCTTATTGTAAATGTGGTAGTACCTGCTGCATAATCAGTATGATCTAAGTCTAATGTAAAGCCATCTCCTGAACAGAGTGTATCTCCTGGTAATCCAGTACTTAAGGTTACTTCAGGCCCTTCATTATATGTTATTATTTGACTAATTAGTGTGGAAGTACACCCTGCAGTATTTACAACTTCAAGTTGAAGTGTAGCATCTGCTGATATATCACCTGCATCTATCGTGTAGAATGAAGTAGTATCACTACTTACCGTAGTTCCGTTTAGAATCCATATGTATGTGTAGTTAGCTGGTGCACCAACAGCAGTAATAGTGATTGCTTCATCTTCACATACTTCAAATACGCCTAAACTGGAGCTAAGCGTAGGTTCTATAACGTCTTCAACTGTGATAAGTATTGCTGGAGAAACTACATCATCACACTTTACAGATCCCCGAACGGCTCTAGCTAGTCTTCTAATCTGAATATTTTCATAGATTGGAAATAGTCGTAATGTACCTGTAGCAAGTGTTGAGCTATTCGTTGAACCAGGTATCTTAGTCCATGTTGGAGTAGTCGTGCTTAAAAACTGCCACTCGTATTCTATCGTTGCAGTGGAACTACCCGCTGCAAGTGAAGCTGTCGCAGTAGAAG
>CAZGUB010000066.1:4019-7077 GCA_964528935.1 uncultured Flavobacteriaceae bacterium
ACGGTAATTGAATCTGTAGAACTACATCCATCTCCATTCTCCGTTGTAACAGTAAATAATGTCTCTGCAGTCAAACCTACTATCGTAAGTGTTGCCTGACCTGTCGTAGTGGTAACCTCTCTGTTATTTGTCCCGTAAACCACAGTGAATGTAGTTGTCCCTGCAGTGTAATCCGTTTGTGTTAGTGTTAAAGTAAAGTCATCCCCTGAACAAAGTGTGTTGCCCGGAAGACCAGTGGCAATTGTTGAATTTGGACTTGAATTAAATGTTATGTTCTGACTTATCAATGTAGATGTACAACCTGCGGTATTAACAACCTCTAACTCTATCACTGCATTGGCTGTAATATCACCAGGATTAATCGTATAACTTAGTGTAGTGTCACTACTTACTAAACTACTATTCAAAAACCACCTGTATGTATAGTTAGCCGGTGCACCTACCGCGGTAATCTCTAAAGTGTCGTCACCACACATCTCAAAAGAACCTAAACTAGAACTAAGAGTAGGTACTACAACTTCTTCCACTGTAATGTTTATTACTGGAGTAAATACACCCTCACACTTTACAGATCCCCGAACAGCTCTAGCAAGTCTTCTAATCTGAGTGTCTCCATAAATCGGGAAATTACTAAGAGTATTTGTAGTCAGGGTTGAGCTATTCGTTGAACCAGGTATCTTAGTCCATGTTGGAGTAGCCGTGCTTAAAAACTGCCACTCATATTCTATCGTTGCAGTGGAACTACCCGCTGCAAGTGAAGCTGTCGCAGTAGAAGTAATATTACCGTCTATATAATCACCAGCACATATTGTTGTTGATGCAGCTGTTGCAATCGTCCCCGCATTATCCAGCTTTGGAACATAAACGGTAATTGAATCTGTAGAACTACATCCATCTCCATTCTCCGTTGTAACAGTAATCAATGTCTGTGAAGTTAATCCTGAAATTGTGGTGGTTACTGACCCAGTTGTAGAAGATAAAATTTTAGTATTTGTACCATAAACTAATGAAAAAGTTGTTGTCCCTGATTGATAATTAGTCTGTGATAATGTTAAGGTAAAGTCATCCCCTGAACATAGTGTGTTTCCAGGCAAAGAACTGGTAATACTAGTCTCTGGGATATCTGAAACTGAAATAACTTCTGAAACAATAGTAGATGAACAACCATCTGAAGTTACAAGATATAGTTGAATAATTTCTCCATCTATTAATTCACCTGGGTTTTTTGTTACACTGATTGAATTTAACGTAGGGCTTGATGATCCAAATTTCCAATAATAATTATCACTTCCTATTCCTCCTGATGCAGTGAAAGTTATTGTATCATCTTGACAAAAAGAAAAGTTTCCAGTACTTGAGCTTATTACTGGTGTATTTGGCTCAACTACAGTGATTTGCTCCTGAATGAAATTATTTACTGAATTGGTGTCAGTAACAGAATTAGATAATGTAAGTGATGCTGTGAAGGTGGTAATGCCATAATTAGAAAAAGTAAGTGAACTGATTTCAGTTATAAATGCGTCACTTGGAATCGTAAGGGTGACTGATCCGGGACCAAAATTGAACTTGGGATCGTTTAAATTTATCTTTGTTAATGCTAGAGTATTAGACCCAGTCATGTAAATTGTTAATGACGAAGTTTGGAGGTCAACTGCAACAGTGGAAGAAATTTCAATTTCAATCGTTATGGTTTCATTTAAGCAAATTTCTGTGTCTGAAGCAGTAATATTTGTTAATGAAACGTCCTGTCCCAGAAGAGTTAACTGAGACGTAAAAAACATTAAGAAACTAAAATAAAAAAGTTTCTTGTTGAGCTTATGTTTTATATATGAAAGAATAGTAAGTCTTCTTTATTTCTTTATTTAACGAAAATAATCATAAAATGTTGTTCAAAAATAACATTCAATCAAAAAAAGTGCTTTTAAACCAACGATCATTGTATATTTTTTGAACATATCGACTACCCGAATCGTGAAGTAATACTACCACAACATCTTTTTTATTAAAGTGTTTTTTTAATTGCAATAAACCTTTAACTGCTGCACCACAAGAATTTCCTGCAAAAATACCCTCCTCTCGCGCTAGCTTACGGGTATAAATCGCTGCGTCTTTATCAGTCACTTTTTCGAACTGATCAATGACCTTAAAATCGACGTTTCCTGGTAAAATATCTTCTCCTATTCCCTCAGTGATGTACGGATAAATTTCATTCGGATCGAATATTCCTGTTTCGTGGTATTTTTTAAAGACAGAGCCATAGGTATCAATCCCCCAGACTTTGATCTTTGGATTTTGTTCTTTTAAAAATCGCCCTACTCCTGAAATGGTACCCCCCGTTCCTACTCCCACTACAAAATGTGTAATCTTACCCTCTGTTTGTCGCCATATTTCTGGTCCTGTTTGTTCATAATGTGTCTGAGCGTTGGAGGGGTTGTCATATTGGTTGACATACAATGCATTTGGCGTTTCTTCTGCCAAACGTTTGGCCACACTGTAGTAAGACCTGGGGTCATCGGGAGGAACATTTGTTGGACAAACGACCACTTCGGCCCCTAAAGCCCGAAGGACATCAAATTTTTCTTTCGACTGTTTGTCATTGGACACGCAGATAAGCTTATACCCCTTGACTATGGAAGCCAAGGCCAAACCCATACCGGTATTACCAGAGGTACCTTCAATGATAGTTCCACCGGGACGAATTTTTTCCTGTTTTTCAGCGTCAGTAATCATCTTAAGGGCAATACGGTCTTTGACTGAATTTCCCGGATTAAAACTCTCTACCTTAGCCAATACCAGGGCTTCAATTGGTTTAATTATTTTGTTGAGCTTTACTAGGGGGGTGTTTCCTATGGTTTCTAATATTGACTGGGCTATTTCCATACGTTTTTTTAATTATCGAAATCGTATTACTTCGTGCGGCTGTATCTTGGCAACGACCCAGAGCGGCACCCACAAACATAAAAGGCTGACCACTAAAACCAAAATATTAAGTCCTACTACGGTAAAAATATCCAAGTGAACCGGTGCAACACTTACGTAATAGGTTGCTGGGTCTAGG
>CAZGUB010000067.1:0-7022 GCA_964528935.1 uncultured Flavobacteriaceae bacterium
GAGGAACGCAAAAAAAACCTCCCGCCTTTCGAACGGGCGATAGAGGAACTCAAAGCTTTGGAAGCTATTAACCCTACTGAACAAGAAGAATACAAACAATACTATTCCCGTTTGACCGATGTGGTGCGACGCTATCTGGAGGAAGAAGCCAAAATTTCTGCCCTCGAAAGTACCACTGATGAGTTGTTGTTGAAACTGGAAGCCTTAAAATCCTCGGGAAAGCTGGAATTGGAAAAAGAAACAATCAATAACCTAAAATCAGTATTACAGACGGCCGATTTGGTAAAGTTTGCACGCTCTACTCCCGAAATGGGGACCACAGCAAAAGATAGGGTGCTGGTCGAAGGGGTGGTCATAGAAACCAAAGAAGCACTGCCGGAACCCACCCCGGAGGAAATCAGACAAAGAGAGGAATACAAGCAGCTATTGGCCAAAAAAAGAAGAAAAAAACAATGGCAATGGAGCTTGGCATCCTTTGCTTTATTGTTGCTGTTGAGTCTTGGAGTTGCTGTGGGCAAATACGGATATTATCCGGTGAGGGATACTCTGCTGGGATATCCTACTATGCAACTCAAAAATAAGGCATGGATCACCAGTCAATACGGTACCCCTCCCGTCAAAATTGCCACACCCGAAGTTTTAAAACGGGTAAGCTCTGAAAAGGGGGGCGCCTTGCGTTTCTCTTCAGGAGATTACAACGCCCCTTTTTATATCGATTTGGTGTTTACTCAAAAACCCCCTAAATCAAATCAGGAGACTCCTCCTTCTGAACAAGACCAACAAGCACAACAGAAAGAAAAAATACAAGCTTTGATTAACGCCATCATCAACGATTTTCAATCCAGAGGAGCTGTCAATATTTTGATCAAAGAAGAAGCGGTAACCACCTTATCGGGCTTGCCTGCCCTAAAGATTTTTGGAACCCTAGACTATCCCAAAAAAGGACAAGATGATCGGGTGCGATGCAATTACATTACCCATGTCTTTGATTTTAAACAAGGAGGGATCAACCTAACCCTACTCTATGAAAAGGAGGCTCGTTATGGTGAGGAAATTGAAAGAAGGATCATGGACAGTTTTGAATTAATAAAAGAATTATAGACCGTGTTTGAAGGCATATACTTTGCGAATCCAGACTACCTGTGGTTGCTGATGGCCTTGCCTTTGGTGATTGCTTGGCATGTTTACACCCGAAAAAAGACCCAACCGGTTCTCAAAATTTCCTCCCTCAAAGGCTTTCAATCCAAATCGGGATTTTTATCCAAATTACAACCCTTGCTTTTTACCCTGAGAATCATGGCATTGGCATTTGTGGTATTGGCTTTGGCACGCCCCCAAACCATGGACGTTTCCACACGGACCAAAACCAACAAGGGAATTGATATCGTTATGGCCATCGACATCTCCTCCAGCATGTTGGCACAAGACCTAAAACCCAACCGGCTGACTGCTCTCAAGAGGGTTGCGGCATCTTTTGTAGACGATCGTATGAGTGACAGAATTGGACTGGTCATCTATGCAGGAGAAAGCTATACCAAAACCCCCATTACCAGTGATAGGGCCATCGTAAAAAACGCCCTTAGAGAAATTCAGTTTGAGGGTTTGATCGAAGATGGAACTGCCATTGGAATGGGACTGGCTACGGCCGTGAACCGACTCAAAGACAGCCGTGCCAAAAGCAAAGTAATCATCCTTTTGACCGATGGAGTTAATAATTCTGGCTTTATAGATCCAAAGATTGCCAGTGAATTGGCCGTGGAATACCAAATCAAGACCTATACCATTGGATTGGGAAGCAATGGTACTGCGAGAGCTCCCGTGGGGCTACTGCCCAATGGACAATTCAAATACGGTATGACCAAAGTAGAAATAGACGAGGAACTGCTCAAAACCATCGCCGAAAAAACAGGAGGTTTGTACTTTCGTGCCACCGACAACAAAAAATTGCAAGAGATTTACGACGAGATCAACAAACTCGAAAAAACCGAAATCGAGGAATTCAAATATTTCAATTATGATGAAAAATACAGGCCTCTGGTAATTTTGGCATTGGCTTTGCTGTTTTTAGAATGGTTTTTGAGAAATACACTTTTTAAAAGCTTTATCTGAGATGTATCAATTGGACGCACCTTTTTATTTCTATTTGCTGGGGATACTCCCCATACTTTGGCTGGGTCATCTGTTGGTGACAGCATGGAAAAGACGCACCCAAAATCGTTTTGCCCATTCCGAATTGTTAGAAAAATTGAGCCCCCACCGCTCTGTGTTTAAACCAATTCTTAAATTGATCATGCTCAGCTTGGGGATATCCTTGATGGTTATAGGATTGGTCAACCCCAAAATCGGCACCCGGCTTGAAACCGTCAAAAGAGAAGGAGTAGACATTGTTTTTGCCATAGATGTATCAAAAAGCATGCTGGCGGAAGATATTGCTCCAAACCGTTTGGAAAAAGCCAAACGCTTGGTTTCTGCCATCATCAACCAGCTGGCCAGTGACCGGATAGGAATCATCGCATATGCCGCACAAGCTATTCCTCAATTGCCCATTACCACCGATTACGGGGCAGCCAAAATGTTCTTGCAAGCGCTCAATACCGAAATGCTCTCCTCACAAGGAACCGCTTTGGATGCTGCACTAGATCTTTCGGGAACCTATTTCGATGACGAAGACCAGACCAACCGGGTAGTCTTTCTCATTTCCGATGGAGAAGATCATTCTGAAGAAGGCCCCACTGCTGCAAAGAGAGCGGGCAACTTGGGAATCAAAATCTTTACTTTTGGCGTAGGCTTCGACGATGGAGCTCCCATTCCCATTAAGAGAAATGGTGTGGTAGATTCCTATAAAAAAGACATGGAGGGCCAAACCGTTATCACCAAAAGAAACCCTGTCATTCTTCAGGAAATTGCCACTGCTGGAGCAGGTGAATACATTGATGGAAACGATACCCAATACGTAGTAGATTTTGTGACAGAAACACTTAAAAATATGGAAAAAAAAGAGTTTGGAGCCAAGAAATTCGTGAATTACAAAGACCAGTTTCAAGCTTTTCTTTTCGCAGGATTCCTATTAATTTTGTTGGAACTTTTTCTTTTTGAAACCAAAACCAAATGGGTACAACGCCTAAACTTGTTCAACGAAAAATGATACAAAAACAAATATTTTTCGGCTTGTTTTTTCTCGTCATTGGGTTATCGTTATCAGCCCAGGAGGGTGAGGTCATTAACCGCATTTATGAAGGAAACCAACAAGCAACTGTCAAGGTTTACGACGAAGCAGAAGTGGCCTACCGCAAGGCCCTTTCGATTATGCCCGAAAAACCCGAGGCACTCTACAACCTGGGAAATACCCATTTTCAGGCAGAAGACTTTGAGGAAGCCAAACAACGGTATTTTCAAACCCAAAAATTTGCTCAAAACAAATCTGGAAAACACCATGCCTTTCACAATATGGGCAACGTGTTCATGAAACAAAAAGATTATGCCAAAGCCGTTGAAGCCTATAAAAACGCATTGCGTAACAATCCCCAAGATGAGGAGACGAGGTACAACTACGCCCTCGCAAAGGAGCTCTTGGAAAAAGAACATGAACAGCAGCAAAATCAAGATCAAAACGATCAGCAAGACCAGCAGGATCAGCAGGATCAACAGGATCAGGACAACAAAGACGACAATAAAGAAGGCGATCAAGACAAAGATTCTGGTAAGGAAAATGAGAATCCTGAAGGAGAAGATGGAGACAATCAAGAGGACAAAAAAGATGAGGGCGATCAAAACAAAGAAAATCAGCCACAAGAGGGCGATCAAGACAAAGAACAACCTTCAAAACCCCGACAGACCGAACTTTCTCCAGAGCAGGTCCAAAGTCTTTTAGAGGCCATGAACAATCAGGAGAAAAAGGTACAAGACAAGGTAAATGCCGAAAAAGTTCAAGGCACTCCGGTCAGGGGACAAAAAGATTGGTAGCGCAATGTTGATAAAAAGAACTTTTTTTAGCACACTACTGCTCCTACTGGCTTTGAGCCAAATCATGGCGCAAGGGGTAAGCTTTGAAGCCAAAGTGAGTAAGAAAAGCTTGGGTTTGAACGAACGCCTTCGCGTGGACTTTGTCATGAACCAAAACGGGGATGATTTTACCCCGCCTCCTTTCAATGGATTTAGGGTAGTGGGCGGACCCAATCAATCGATCAGCAACTCATACGTAAACGGGAAAAGAAGTTTCTCCAAGACCTACACCTATTTTTTGACTCCGACCCAAAAGGGGGCTTTGACTATTTCCCAAGCCACCATCAACATCGATGGTGAAGTTTATAAAACCACCCCCGTAAAGATTACAGTTACCGAGGCCGTTGAAGTCCCCAGAGATCCCAATAGCCCTGAGTATCTGATCGACGAAAACCTTCATTTGGTCGCAGAGATTTCTAACCCCAGACCCTATTTGAACGAGGCCATTACGGTGGTGTACAAGTTGTATTTCAGAAATCCATTAAGAATTTCGGATGGTCGAGCCGTGGAGAACCCAAAATTTGCCGACTTCTGGAGCCATAACATCGAGATTCCCCAACTCAAAGTAGAGGAAGGCAACTACAAAGGCGAGCCCTACAACATGGTGGTTTGGAAAAAAACAGTACTCTACCCCCAGAAGACCGGAAAATTGAGTTTGGAACCCTTGAGCCTCAGTTTGGTCATTGACTTGCCCTCCAACCGCAGGGACTTTTTTGGCAACAGAATACTCCAGCAGACCTCCAGAACCGTTACCGCTGGCAGAAGAACTATCGATGTTAAGCCCCTGCCCGAAATAGGAAAACCAGCCAATTTCTTTGGTGCCGTAGGGCAATTTGATTTTGATGCCTTGGTCAACAAAAAAAACCTCAAAGCCACAGAATCTTTTGAGATCAAACTAAAAGTAACAGGCAATGGAAACCTAAAACTCTTCAATTTGCCAAAATTGGTATTGCCCAATACCTTGGAGGTCTTTGAACCAGAACATGCCGAGAATGTTAAAACCACTTTGTCGGGTATGCAAGGAAGCGTGGAGGACAACTACACCATTATTCCCCGTTTCCAAGGAAAATATCCCATCGCTCCTGTATCTTTTTCTTATTTCGACCCCAAAAAAGGGCAGTATTTTACCCTGCGTTCCAGCGAGCAGATAGTAGATGTATATGGGGGGCTGGTGGCGACACCATCCGATGGCAGCAACATCCCTGCCATGGCCAAACAACTCATTGCCGGCGGGGACGAAAGCTTTAGATTCATCAAATTAAAACCCAATCTAGAGCCTATCGTTCAAAAAGAATTTTGGAATAGCCCACTATTTTATGTCTTGCTGACATTTCCCGCATTTTTACTGATCGGTTTTGTGATGTTGATGCAAAGAAAAAAGAGAATTGCAGGCGATGTCGAAGGCTCCAGGCTGAGGCATGCCAACCGCTTGTCCAAAAAATATTTTGGAGAGGCCAAAAAGAATTTAAAAAACGAATCCCTTTTTTATGATGCATTGGAAAGAGCCCTCCAAAATTATCTCAAGGCTAGGCTGAAAATAAAAACCGATGACTTTAGCAAAGAAAAAATCACCCGATTTTTAAACGATAGAAAATTGGAGGAAGCAGAAATACGATCTTTTATTGCTCTTTTGGAAAACTGTGAAATCGCTCGTTACTCTCCGGCAACCGACACCCAAATGCTACAAGACTTTGACCAAGCCCTCTCTGTAATTTCTAACATCGACAAAAAACTATGATACGGAAATTGATCTTATTGAGTTTCTTACTGATTACCAATAGTGCCCTGTCCCAAGAAAAAGGGGATAAAACTTTCGAAAATGCGAATGCGGCCTACAATGCCGGGCAATATGAAAAAGCGGTGATGCATTATAAAGAAATTTTGGAAAACGGGATGCACAGTGCTTCGCTATATTATAATCTGGCTAATGCCTACTACCGCTTGAATCAGGTTGGTGAAAGTATTTTTTACTACGAAAAAGCCAAACAGCTCGACCCACAAGATCAAGACATCATCCTCAACAGTACCTTTGCCCAAAACATGGCCATCGATGCAGTAGAGCAATTGCCCAAGTCTCAAATTACCCGATTTCAGGAAAAGACTTTCGACATGCTCTCTCAGGAGGGTTGGGCTTTTTTGTCTGTTTTATTGGCTTGGATATTGGTACTTTTTTGGGCTCTCTACATCTGGAATCGAGTCCCTGCGGTCAAAAGAATATATTTTATTTCTACCTTGATTTTGGGACTGTTGCTGATCGGCTCCCTCACCATTTCTTATACCAAATCTTCCCATACTGCAGCCACGACCTACGGCATCCTTTTCAATAAAAAAATAAAGGTTTGGGCAGAACCGAATTCCAGAGCAGAGGTGCTGTTTTTACTCCACGAAGGAACCAAAACTCAACTATTGGATCGATTGCAGGAATGGCAAAAAATCAGAATCGCAAATGGCTCCGAGGGATGGATCAAAGATGGAAAAGTAAGAAGTCTAGAAGGCTTTAAATAAACTCTCTCGGGAGTTCTTTGGACCATTCGCTTCCCCAGCTAAACAAGAATTCTCCCAATTGGGTGATGGGGGCATACAACATTGCATTTTGGAGTATTTGGGGATCCACAAGGCTGATCCATTCGTTGAGTTTTTCGACAAAAAAAAGTGCCACACTCATCAAAACTCCCCATTTTAATACCCCAAAAATTCCTCCCAAAAACTTGTTGAATAAGCCTAAAGAAACGCTTCGTATGATTTTGGTTAGTCCTTTGGCCAATAGTGAAAGGACATATACAATCACAACAAAAACCAATAGATAGGAAATGGTTTGTATGGCCAATGGATTCCATTCAAAATAATCCGTCAAGGTCTGAGCAGTAAAATCAGAAAATCGAATGGCCCCTAAAAGGCCCAAAAATAGTGCAACCAAGCTTGAGACCTCTATGATCAACCCTTTTGAGAACCCTTTGATGAATCCAAAAACCAGGACAACGGACAGTATGATATCTATGACATTCACCATTACTAAAGTA
>CAZGUB010000068.1:0-6991 GCA_964528935.1 uncultured Flavobacteriaceae bacterium
TTTGGCTACACAAAAGTAAAATGTTAACGAGGTGGGTCTACATTTGGGCTACAGTACTTCCAGTCATTTTATTGCCGCTTTTAAAAAGAAGTTTGGAACTACCCCCAAAAAATATTTAATGTCAGTATCTTCGTAAAAAAATGCAATGAAAGGTGCCTTATTGATCAATTTGGGCTCTCCAGAAAGTCCAAATCCGAAAGATGTGAAAAGATATTTAGGGGAGTTTCTCATGGACGAACGGGTAATAGACTTGCCCAAAGCATTGAGAACTTTTTTGGTTAAAGGGATTATTTTAAATACCCGACCCAAGAAATCGGCCAAGGCCTATCAAAAAATCTGGTGGGAAGAAGGCTCTCCGCTCATTGTATTGTCCAAAAGACTTCAAATCGCAATTCAAGAAAATGTATCGGTTCCCATTGGCTTGGCCATGCGCTATGGCACTCCCTCCATAGATCAGGGAATACAAGAACTGGTCGATCAAGGTGTCGACGAGATTCTATTGATCCCCCTCTACCCCCAATTTGCAATGGCCACCACCGAGACCATATTGGTATTGGCCGAAAAAATTAGAGCCGAGAAATACCCCCATTTGGAATTCACAGTATTGCCTCCTTTTTACAAGCACCCGGATTATATACGAGTGCTATCGAACAGTATCCAAAGCTTCTTGAAAGACAAAGAATGGGAGCATTTGTTGTTTTCCTATCACGGTGTACCGGAACGCCATATCCGCAAATCGGATGTGACAAAATCCCATTGCAAAATTGACAAAAGCTGCTGCCAGACCGCATCAGAAGCCCACCGTTACTGTTACAGACACCAATGCTATGAGACCACCCGTTTGGTGGCCGAATATTTGGAACTCAACGAAGGGGCCTATTCTACCTGTTTCCAGTCCAGACTGGGGGTTGACCCATGGCTGCAACCTTACACCGATCAGACCGTTGCACGATTTGCAAAAAAGGGGGTTAAAAAAATGGGAATCGTGACTCCGGCTTTCGTTTCAGATTGTTTGGAAACACTAGAAGAAATAGGAATGGAAGCAGTAGAAGATTTCGAAGAAAAAGGAGGCGAAGAACTGCATGTCGTCCCCTGCATCAATACCCGAGCCGAATGGGTCAATGTAATGAGTCGCTGGATCGACCAGTGGGCTTCAGCAGAAACGGCAACGGTTGAATGAAAAGCGGATCGGCCTCTTTTGGAACACAACCTATCGCGCCCTTGTTGATTAGACAAGCGGTACCTGCTTCGATCGGCATTTTGGTGATGTCCCTCAATGTTTTGATCGACACCATCTTTGTAGGTCAGTGGATCGGAGCCAACGCCATTGCTGCTATTAATGTGGTCTTGCCAGTATCATTTTTTATCGCTGCTTTGGGAATGGCCATAGGTCTGGGTGGGGGATCGATTATTTCCAGATTGCTTGGAAAAAAAAACCTCGAAAAAGCCACCAAGACTTTTGGAAATCAGATTGTCCTGACTTTTGCTCACACCATTGGTTTTGCTTTTTTCGGTTTACTATTTGCCGACAGCATCATCCCGGCTTTTGGCGGTAGAGGAGCCCTTTATGAACCGGCCAAAATCTATTATACCATTGTGCTCTATGGCGTACCCGTTTTGGGCTACTGTATGATGGGAAACAATGTGATCCGTGCGGTTGGAAAACCCAAAATTGCGATGTATGCCATGATGCTCCCCTCGGTTTCCAACCTGATTCTGGACTATGTGCTGATCTACATTTTTGACTTTGGCATGTATGGTGCTGCTTGGGCCACCACCCTTTCCTATTTTGTATGCGCTCTATACATTTTTTATTTCTTTAATTCCAAAGACTCGGAGTTGGACCTAAAGGTGAGTGATTTTAAATTGGAAATGAGTATCGCCAAAGAAATCGGGGCATTGGGATCGGTGACGCTGGCACGACAGGGAGTTTTGAGTCTTTCGGTCTTATTGGTTAACAATCTTCTTTTTAACTTGGGTGGAGAATCGGCTGTTGCAGTCTACGCCATCATCAGCCGGTTGTTGATGTTTTCCCTCTTTCCGGTGCTGGGCATCACCCAAGGCTTTATCCCCATTGCCGGCTTCAACTATGGGGCTCAAAACAAAAAAAGGGTGTTACAGGCCATTCGGATAGCGGTTCTCTATGCCACCGGCCTCGCTACTTTGGTCTTTCTGATGATTAATGTTTTTTCTACCTCTATTGGTGGTATTTTTACCAACGACTCCTCGGTTTTGGAAAATGCTCCTTCAGCCATCCGTTGGGTTTTTGCTGCGACACCAATCGTCGGAATACAACTCATCGGAGCGGCCTATTATCAGGCCATCGGTAAGGCCATCCCTGCCTTGTTGCTGACACTGACCCGACAAGGATTTTTCTTTATTCCACTGCTGTATATTTTTCCAAAATTTATGGGTATCGATGGAGTTTGGCTGGCATTTCCCATAGCCGAATTTTTGGCCGCAGTTGTCACCGGTGGATTTTTGGTTTACGAACTGAAAAAATATCTAAATACCCAAAACAACCTCCTATGAAGGTAAAATCGTATTTGTGATAGTTTTTGTACTTTGTAAAAGTAAAGCAGTATCAAAATTTTGAGATAAACCAACCTAAAAACCCATGGAGTATTACAACTATATCAAATCTTTACACCTGATTTTTGTGGTAACCTGGTTTGCGGGTTTGTTCTATGAACCACGACTGTTTATTTATCGGATAGAAGCCTCAAAAAAAACATCGCCGGACAAAGAGATTTTAGAAAAACAACTCAAAATCATGTCTCGCAGGCTTTGGTACATCATTACTTGGCCATCGGCAATTTTGGCTACTTTTTTTGCCCTATGGCTTTTGGTGCTCATGCCGGCATGGCTTTCAGAATCATGGATGCTTATCAAATTGGGATTCATCGTACTTCTTTTTGCTTATCATCTGAAAACCCATCAAATGTTTGTTCAACTGCAGCGGGATGAGATTCGCTATTCCTCGAATTTTATGCGGATATGGAACGAAGGTGCCACCTTGTTGTTGTTTGCCATTATTTTTCTAGCCGTTGTCAAAAGTGCCATCCACTGGATCTTTATGCTTTTGGGAACCTTAGGGTTGGTGGTATTGTTGCTGTTGGCTATCAAATTGTATAAAAGAGTAAGGGAAAAATCGACAGCCGGAGATGACTAATTTATTAAAACGCATATCGCTCCGCACCCAAATCTTTATCTCCATGATATTGCTGATGTTTTTGGCCTGTCTGTTGATATTTGTGGCCACTTCTGTTCAATATCAAAACGAATCCATCGACTACAATAATTTTAGACTGAACCGAAAGGAAAATCAGCTTCAGAAACAAATCGACTATCTGGTCGTTAAAAACGATTTATTGAATAAAAAAGATAGTGTTTGGGCCAAATATAAAGAAGAATTTAGTGCTGTAATCAAAATTCACAATGTAAACTACTCCGTCTTCAATCTTGAGGGCAAGCCACTATTTACCTCCTTCCTTCCCCTCAAAATCATTGCCAATAATTACAGTCTCGATTCGGATTTTTTAGAAGTCATCCTTTCTCAACCAGATCGTTTTTTAGAAAAAAACAACGACGAAATCGGCAAATTTCAATCTTCTTACAGTGTGCTGAAAGATGGTTTTGGCAACCCCTATGGTATTTTATTTTTCCCCTATTTTGAAGACGTTTCTTTTTCCGAAAATGAGCTGAACACCTTTTTGCAAAGCCTCTATCAGATCTATCTATTGATGCTGGTAGTGGCCATTATCATGGCATACTTTATTTCCAAATACATCTCCAGATCGCTAGAAACTTTTAGAGAAAAAATCGATCAGACGGGTTTATTGAAACAAAACGAAAAAATCCAAATCAAAAACGCTCCGCGAGACATTGCCAGCCTGATTAATTCCTACAACAAAATGATCGATGAATTGGAAAAAAGTGCTACCCTCTTGGCGCGAACCCAAAGGGAGCAAGCGTGGCGAGAAATGGCCAAGCAGGTCGCTCACGAGATTAAAAATCCCCTGACCCCTATGCGGCTAACTGTTCAAAACTTCCAACGCAAGTTTAGCGATGACGATCCCGACAATGCCAAGAAAATCGATGAATTTTCTCAAATTCTTATCGAGCAAATAGACACGATGAGCGATGTGGCCAATACTTTCTCCGATTTTGCTACCCTCCCAAAACCCAAATTAACTCCGTCTGATCTGGTAGAAGTCACCCGGCGATCTTTGGAAATTTTTGAAAACGACACCATAGAATTTAACACCTCACACGAGCAAATCCAGCTTTCGTTGGATCGGACACAATGGGTAAGGGTAGTGACCAACATTATACAAAATGCCCTGCAGGCGGTAAAACAAGGAAAACAATCTCAAATAAAAGTCTCCATCCTGAAAGAAAAAGAAACCGTAAAAATCACCTTTGAAGACAACGGTATGGGGATTCCCAAATCCATTCAATCGAAAGTTTTTGAACCCAAATTCACCACCAAATCCAAGGGGATGGGTTTGGGATTGGGCATCGTCAAAAACATCATCAACTCCCACAAGGGCACGATCGGTTTTACTACCGGCTCCAAAGGAACTTCGTTTATAATTGTCCTAAATCTATAGCTGGTGGAAAATGCCATGACCCAAAGTAAAATCCAAGATCAAATTGGATGGATTCTGCTCGACAGAGAAAGAAAACTCAACGCCCTGAATCGTGCCCTGATGGATGAATTACACAACCATTTGGTCCGTTTTGGTCATGATCCCTCTGTACGGGTGGTGGTGTTGACCGGCTTGGGAACTAAAGCCTTTGTGGCGGGAGCTGACATTGCCGAATTTTCTCACTTTGAACCCCATCAGGCTACTGCACTGTCCCAATACGGAAATGAAATACTTTTCGATTTTTTGGCGAATTTTAATAAACCGGTCATTGCCGCCATTAACGGTTATGCCTTGGGAGGTGGCTTGGAACTGGCCATGGCTTGCCATCTCAGAATAGCTGCCCGGCACGCAAAAATGGGATTGCCCGAGGTTTCCTTGGGAATTATTCCAGGTTATGGAGGAACCCAACGTTTACCCTCGCTGGTTGGAAAAGGTAGGGCCATGGAGCTGATTTTGACCGGAGACATGATCGATGCAGAAAAGGCATTGCAATGGGGCTTGGTCAACCAAGTAGTTCCGGCAGAAAAACTTTGGGAAGCAGCCGCCGAAATGGCCGAAAGACTGATCAAAAATGCACCCAACGCACAAAAAAATGCGATCCAAGCCCTTAATGCCTTTTCCGATTCTTCTGAAGGTTTTGAAGCGGAAACAAAACAATTTTCAAAATGTTTTGGGACAGCAGATTTTAAGGAAGGGATCAGCGCATTTCTTCAAAAAAGGAAAGCCAACTTTTAAACTTTTTCAACACCCATTTTTATCAAATGCTCTATTTTTTCGGCTAACGCTTTGGGAGCATGATCGGCCAATGGAAAAACCCCTTCAACTTTAAAATTTATTTTTACACCCAAAGGCATTGGGAAATAATGATATTGCGCCAAACGCCAAGAATTATTAATACTCAAAGCGACCACCCTAGCATTGGGAATCTCCTCCAATAGGGTGATCAATCCCTTGGTCCGAAAACGGTTTGGATTTCCGTCTTTGGTTCTGGTTCCCTCGGGGAAAATAACAGCCGTCCACTTATTTTTTTCAATTCGACGGGCAAATTCTCTTATTTGTCCGATCGCTTTGATCGGCTGATTGCGGTCGATCAGAACAGATCCGCCATGACGAAGGTTGTAAGAAACGCTGGGGATTCCCTTGCCCAAACTGTGTTTGCTAATGAATTTGGGATGGTATCTCCTAAAATACCAAATTATGGGAGGAATGTCATAAGTACTCTGATGGTTGGAAACGATGATCAGCGGTCCCTCTTCGGGCCACTCGAATGGGTTGGAAAAAGCAAAACGGGTACCCAAAACATTCAAACATCGCATCAAAAAAAAGCTCATCCAATCTACTGAAAGCTTGTGGGCAGCATATCCAAAAATACGATGACTCAGAAACTGGATCGGGTGAAAGAGCAGTAGGGTAAGAAAAAATAAGGTGTAATAAATGACGGTAAAAGGAGAATAAAACACCTTATACACAACGACCTACTTTATTTTGAAGTATAACAATTCAATTACAGAATTCTTGAAAAGCTTCTTTGAGATTCTCGGCAATCAATTCTGCAGAGCGACCTTCGATATGATGTCTTTCAATCATGTGTACCAACTCCCCATCTTTGAACAAAGCCACACTGGGAGAAGAAGGAGGAAAGGGAATCATTTTTGCTCTGGCAGCGTCAGTAGCTTCGCGATCGACTCCTGCAAAAACGGTATAGAGGTAGTCGGGAGTAGTCTCCTGATTGAGGGCCATTCTCACCGCAGGACGGGCATTGGCGGCAGCACATCCACATACCGAATTGACCACGACCAAAGTCGTTCCGGGTTGAGACAAGGCATTTTCTACGGCATCTGAAGTCAACAACTCATCAAAACCGATGCTGGTCAACTCTTCTTTCATAGGCCTTACTATTTCTGCTGGATACATAACTTTATTTTTTAGACAAAGATAAAAAACTCCCTTTTAAAAGGCAGGGTTAAACAATCTTTTATTGACATTTGTATCTTTACATTTTCAATAAAAAACGACAATGATTAAGTGGTTGGCAGCCATTATCGGATATACTTTTTTGAGGTTCCCCGGAGCCATAATGGGGTTTTTGATCGGTGGATTTTTGGAAATTCTCTCCAAAAATAGCATACAAATCAAAACCTCGTCCTACACCCTTCGGCCTGAAAAATTCCAGCTCAACCTCCTGGCCCTTTCTGCTATGATCATCAAAGCCGATGGAAAAATACAACAAAAGGAATTGGATTTTGTCAGAAGCTTTTTTATCTCTCAATACGGAAAAGATACAGCCGATACCCTTTTTACAACCTTCAATACAGAAGTCAAAAAAGAAGCACAACATT
>CAZGUB010000069.1:0-6920 GCA_964528935.1 uncultured Flavobacteriaceae bacterium
TCCATTATCTCTCTAATTGTATATCCATTATCTAAGTCCTTCATTATTTTGATTGACTTCTCTCGTTCAAGAAACTTCTCTGGGGAAATGGTAGTTCCAATCTTTCTACCACTATATTTCCAAGGTTCTAATTCTTTAGTCCTTCTAATCCCTTCATTTCTCCTCATGTCTATCATTGATTTCTCAAAAGATGACATTGAGGATAATAATTCTAAAAGTAATTGACTGAATGGGTCTGATTTACCATTTTCATCTAAATTCTGAATATTTGGATTTCTACAAACAACTCTAATCCCTAAATCAGTTAATTCTTTCCATACAGAAAGGACTCCCATTGTATTACGGGATAACCTATCAATTGAATGGATATGTAGTTCTTTTAATTTTCCTTCATCAATAAGTTCTTTTATTTGTTTTCCTCTTGGTCTATCCCATAAATCAACCATTCCCTTAATTTGATACAAAATGATTTAATAAACCTGATTTTATTGGGTTTTTATGGATATTTTTTGTATTTTTATTATTGGTGAAGAATGTCATTTTTTTACCCACCTCTCTATCAAAATTATACTCAAAAATTTGTTTTTGTCAGAAGAAAAGATAAACACCAGAATAGTGTGTTTACAGGTTGTTGATGTTTGTTTTGGATAAATACCCTATCAATCCTTCCGAAAGGTTCTTAAAACCTCTTAAAACCTCTCTAAAAAGAAAAACCCCCATCGGAGAAACACAAGTAAAAAACTCCAATGAGGGTAATTCCAAACCTAAAACATGATAACTCAATTAAGGGGTGAATCCAACCTGTTCTTTATCATCTATTTCTTCAACCTGAATATCTTTCCTTTTTTCCCCAAACAATTCCAATGAATCTTTCATTGTCTGAATATGTCTTTCAGGATTTCTAAGGAACTTATCAATTTGATTAATGATATACCTCTTTCCATTCAAATGAGTATTCCACTTGTATAGAAGAGACTCATCTACGAATTTGTGATGAAGTGATGTGTTTTTCCACATATACTCAACTTTCATTCTTAATTTTAAGATTTGTTGAAATTCTCTTAATTCTTGAAATGTTATAGTATCACTCCATTTTCCAGTCAATCCCCTTTTTTTACTATCATTCTTATTCCAATTTGAAATCCATTCAAACTTATCTTGAATAAATTCAGGGAAATTCTTTCCATCTTTTCTGGTCTTTTCAAAACCTGTTAATTTTCTAAATAATTCTATCATATAATCTGATTTTAATTGTTAAACTAATACACCCTTTTAGGTGTTCTTTTTACTTTATCTTTTACCAATTCTTTTAACTCATCAAGTCTTTTAAGGAGGTAGATACTTCCTTCTATATTTGAGTTCATTGAGAAGTATTGAGTTCTACTAACCTCACCATCAAAAAATCTTCTCTCAAGTGACATTTTTCTTTCCCAATTTCGTTTGAACCAGTAATCCAAAAAACCATTGATATCACTATATGGTCTTTCCTTTTTTTCCATTGATGGAATTACTTCTCCATCAGGTTCTAAATCTCTAATTCTATTTAGAGTCTCTTTATTAATTTGATACATTTTATATTATTTATGATTAATGGTTTATTGAGAGGATTTGGACTGATTAATCCTCCCATCTAAACCCGATTTATTTATTTTTTAATCAGTCCATTTATTTGACAGACTCTTTGTGTCCACAAGTCTGAGAGTTTTATTAAATCCTCAGTTGGTTGATACTCCAACCCTTTTTCTTTCAAACCTTTTTTGAAATCTTTAAGGGGTATGTCAACACCTATGTCTGATGAACATCTCATCATTGAAATGTTTACCTCACCATTCTTTTTAGTTTCGTTAACCTCCAATTTTCCATATTTGAAATATTGTTCAACAGTCATGTCCTGTAAAACGAATGGAGGGAAACAAACTCTCAGATGAGAGGTTCTTGGACTTAGATATCCGAAGTGATGAACCATAAACATTGATGGTCTAAATTTCTTATCCTTATCAAATTGTTCATAGTCTATACATCTATTTAGGTCTCCAAAATTCTCATCACTTATTTGTTTTATATCATCCCATGAGAATGTTAAAACTGGTAATTTGAAATTTGAAATTCCATTATCTAATTCCTGTTGTCTTTTCTCAAACTCAATCATCCGATTTTGTTTGAGATTGGAAGGGGAAGACTTTCTATTGTCTTCCCTCATTCCTTTTCTCAAAAAACTTCCCATAACAATTATCCTTTATAGATGTAGGTTGAATTGTAATGGTTAGGAAACATAAACTTTCTAATTTCCTCCTTATCACTTTCACTAATCCCTCTAAGAAAGAGTGGGTTAGTTCCGTAATGATTTGGAAATAATACTTGTCTACAATAGTCAACAAGATTTTCCTTAGTTGTTTTGACTTCATCAATTAGAGTTTCTAATTGGTTTTGTTTTGAAGATAAATCTCCAATAACTGAGACAATCTCAGTTTGATTAAATAAATTATTCATATAAATTGATTTTAATGTTGTCCTCTTAAAAGGGGAAGAGGACTTACCCCTAAATCTTTTAATCAGAGTCAAATTATTTTTTCAGTATGTCAAAGAACTTTTGGGTTGTTTTTTTAATCCCTACCCATCGGATTTATATCGTTTAGGAAACCATTCTCATTTCCTCTCTAATCTCTTTTTTAAGGTTTATCCATTCCATTCTCTCAACTTCGTTTTGGAAGTGAATTGGAATTTCAATTCCACTCTGAGGACATCTCATATACATTGTTCCTCTTTCGTTTTTTTTGTATTCATCATAGATTGACTTTGTCTTTCTATTTGAGTTTGTGTGTATTAAACAGATGTTTTTATTTGTTATCATATTTCTAAGTTTTATAGGTTATACATTGTGATTAATTTCTTTCCAATAGTGACGATACAGACACCGATTGACTCATAAACTCTTATCGTTGAGTTTGGATACTTAATAAACTCTCTTTGTAGTTGTGGAAACCAACTCAACTCTTCTGAGTCTTTTCTCAACATCAATACATCCTCAGTATTGTTTATATCCATTGTTAGAGTTTCTATATCGTAACCGGTTCTAAGAGTCAATCTTTCTCCGAAATGTTCTGTAACTTTTCTATTCATATTTTTTATTTTATTAGGGTTTAATTTTCTATTTTTTATCATCTCAATCATTTACTATATAAATTTACGAAATACTATACCCTGAAATAAGTTATCTAACATAGTAGGGTTAATTTCTAATTCCGTCATTTTGTTAACCTTAATCATCTACACTAACATACAAACAACTATACCCTGAAACTATTATTTTGCGATAGTAGGGTATTTTTTATGTGTTTTTGAACCCTATTAATTTTTATCCGATTTAATAGGGTAAAATTTGGATGTAAAAGGGGTTGTTTTGTGTGAAAAAAAAGTTTACCCTATATTTGAGTTATCCTCAGAGTAGGGTTTTTAACAAAATAGAAATGGGAAAAAATTATCAACTAAAATTTGTTTCAGATGAGGTTTGGAACAATACACCTAAACAAATACAGGATAAAAAGAAGAAATACTCTAACCTCAACGGATTAATAAAAAGAAGAGAGGGTAAAATAGAAAGGTTAAGGAAAGAGATTAAAAAAACTCAAGAATATCTTAGAGAGGATAGGAAAGAAAGGACAGAATTATTAGAACAACTTCAACAATTTTCTGAGAAATATATTCCATCAGTCAGTCCTTATCAAAGTGTAAAAAACAAATTCCAATGGTCTGTTAATATTAAAATTGGTGATGTAAAAAAGACTCGTTATTTAGGTAGTAATGAAAAGGTGAGAATTCAGGTAGATGAATTAATCGGTGGAGATATGTTTTATATGAGAATGTCAAAGATGGATGACTTAAAGGAAGAGTTAACTGAGAGGATTAGAGACATTATTCAAAAGAACTTAACCATTGAGTTAGAAAAAGATTTTGTAGGGATTAAAAAGAAGTTAAAGGAGGGTAAAATCAAAATATGGGATTATCTCCGTTAGGAAACAACCCCACATTACATGAAAAATCAAATTATTATGATGTTGATTGGTGGTTATAGAAATGATTTTTCCCACTTCACTAAATCATCTTTATAGACATATTTGTGTTGTGAGGAGATTTCCAACATTGGAAAACTCTTATTTTTTTTCCAGTTCTTTAGAGTTCTTTCCGTAACTCCATATAAGTTTTTTAATTCATCAATTGAGTATCTTGTTTCTGACATAGTTTATTTCTTTTAAGTTATTTGTATTCTATTTCCAACCACTCATCAAAACCAATTTCAATTGTTCCATTTGAGAAGATTATATCATCACAGGTAGAACCATCTTTGATAACCCATTTTGAGTTATCCTTTTTCTTATAGTCGTAGTATTTCTTCCAGTCCTTACCCAATCTGTATATCTATATATATAAATACTACTTAGTCATGTTTTCAATAATCTCATTCAGGTCTAAATCATTTGGGTCTTCAAATGTGTCCTCAAAATAATTTTGAACCTCAGTTCTTATCAATTCTTTTAACTCAGATTTAGACAATTGAGTGATATCTATTTCATCCTCATCATATCCCATTTCTTTTAGGATTTCATCTAAGTCAATTTCATCTTCATCTTCAATATCTGAGATGTCATTTCCATTGAAAATCCTATTGGTCATTTTATCCCTCTCATGTTTTGGTGGAGGTGTAACCATTGACACACTTTCTGTAAATCTTTCTAATTTTCTTTTATCTCTTTCACTTAATTCAATTCCACTTCTTTTCATTAGGACTAATCTCTTAATGTATGGACTTGTATTTTCTGAAAATAGATGTTTAGTTTCAATTCTTGTATTCATAATAATTTTCCTTTTTTTTAGTTAGAGGTTTATACTTTTTTTTCAATTTTTTACCTCTTACTTCTACAACTATAACTATATATTACTTCCAAAAGGGATACAATTCTACTTATAGGATTATTCTCATATTCCTTTGTGATAAGTTCAATTGTAATAACTTCCAAAGAGGTTACACAATAGTGTTTATTGGTTATTCACACTCACCCCAATCCCTTATGTTGGGGGTCTACTCCAAGTCTATTGTATTTCAACAAATGGTTACTTTGGTTACCATTGGATATTTATTACTGATTAAGAACAAAGTAGTCAAGTTTCTTAATCCCTTCTGATGGTAATCAATCTATTGAACCAACAATCAATAAATCTCTCATCAAGAATAAATATATACCTGAATGGTAAAACGATAAAAAAAATGGAAAAAAGTGGAAATTATTTCAGGTTCTCTATGGATTTCATGAATTGAAGAACCATTCTTTTGTTATCCTTACTAAGATTTTCAAAGGTATCAGTAACCTCTTTTAACATTGAGTCATCAGATTTTTCATCTGGACTATACAAACCTCTTCCTTTTTCTAAATCCTTTGGACTAACTGAAACATATTTCAAAAATTCGGAAATGGTTTTGTGTCCTGACATTCTCATAATAGTCTGATAATCCATATTCCCTTGGTCTATCATGTTTTTAATGAATGTCCTTCTTCCTGAGTGACTGGAAATCATTTGATAAAGATATTTTGGGTCAGTATCAATAGTTTTAGAACCAACTTTTTTGGGGTAGGTTACTAATCTGTTAAATCCTAAATCCTCAAGTAATAATTTTAACCCTTTATTGAATTTCTGATTTGATAATTTAGGAAAGAGAGTTTGGTCTAATTTTTTACCTCCACTATACTTTTTGAAGATATTTCCACTAATAAAATTTACAGGAACACTCACAGGACTATCTGTTTTTTGTTGAGTCCAAGTAAAGAACTCCTTATCCTTTTCAAATTGAAAATCTTTTACCCTAAAAAATGGTATATCTGAGTGTCTACATCCGATAGAACACATAAAAAGAAAAACATCCTTTATTAATTCCCAATTAGTAACCCTTAGAACCCCTCCAAATTCGTTTTTTCTCGTTCCTAAGAGAGTTTCTTCTATGATGTATATATTTTCCTTACTGAAGGATTTCCCCTTCTTAAAATCCCATTTTGTAGAGTTGTATAATTTGAATACCTCATCCTTATACAGGTAGATTTTTTCCTCTCTATCAATTGTATCTAATTTTTGAAACTTAGGTTTCTTTTCTATGTAACCCAACTCCTTTGAGAAATGAAGAAATCCTCTTAGATTTTCAAATGTTTTATTGATGTAACCATTGGTTCTGGGTGGTTCAAGACTCCATAGATAATTTTGAAATTCGTTTTGGAACAGAATAGTTTTATTAACTACATAATCATAGGTGATTTTAGTCCCTCTGTGATTTTGAAAATCCTCTAATCTATTCCTTAGAGTGATGATTGTTTTAACATAACCTCTTGAACGATGTTTTTTTGTTTCAAAGTATTCCTCAAACCCTTTCCAAAAACTTGTGTAATCAGGTGTTATCTCTTGTTTCTGTCTTTGTAAATCTTCAAATTGTTTTTTGACATATTGGGGGTTAGGTTCTAATCCATCTTCAATAGTCTGAGAAATAATCCTTTCTACATCATCTAAAATGGAGTTCAACCTTCTATTCTTGTCTGTGTAGTTAGGGGTTTTGTTGGATATACCTCCACCACTAAATTGTTTAGGAGATAAATCTATTCCTGAATAGATGGAAACTTCACTATCCTTTCCCTTTGAACTCTTCCCTCTAATTCTAACATAAAGAGGGTGTAATCCATCTGAATTAGATTGTCTTTTATTGAGTTTCAATGAAGTTTTCATTGACTCAAAATTAAATAAAAAAAATGAAATTGGGGACTGATATGGGGACTAAAAGAAAAGAGGAACTCGTAAGTTCCTCATTATCAATGGTTTATAAAACCTTTTAGTCGGGGTGGCAGGATTCGAACCTGCGACCTCCTGCTCCCAAAGCAGGCGCG
>CAZGUB010000070.1:0-6836 GCA_964528935.1 uncultured Flavobacteriaceae bacterium
ACCAGGGGGAGGCCTTTACCATGTGGATGGCCGGTGGTGGAATCAAAAAAGGTGCCGTACACGGCAAAACCGATGAAATCGGATACTCCGGAATAGAAGGACGCGTATCGGTACACGATATTCAAGCAACCATCCTGCACTTGTTGGGCTTTGATCATGAACAGTTCACCTACGACTTTCAAGGCCGCCCATTCCGCCTAACTGATATCGCCGGAAATGTTATCCAAGAAATATTGGCCTAAATGAATTTTATTCTTATGGAACCACAAAAGGCATATGGGATTTCTATTTGATCTACTGGGACGTTTTCACCCCTTGGTCGTGCACTTGCCCATTGGTTTTTTACTTTTGGGATTGATGATGATGGTGTATGACCAACGGAAAAAAAGACATCAAAAAATAATTCTTTTCACCTTTTTTTGGGCCACCCTAGCCACGCTAATGGCACTCGTCACAGGGACCTTTCAATACCTGCGTGACGGCTATTCATGGGAGGCGGTACAGTGGCATTTTATTTTGGGAGTCATCACTTTCGTATTGTCTTTTTTGATGTTGCTCAAGCTCAAAGAGGTCAGATTTCTAAATCGATTTCCACAAGAATTTATAGGCCTTTCCTTGGTGCTGATATTGTTTTTCACCGGACATTTTGGCGGTGACCTTACCCATGGTAAGGGACACCTTACCGAACCCCTACCCATAGGATTGAAAACAGCTATGGGGATGGAAGTTCCATCAAAAGAACTGGTGCTTTTTCCGAAAACTTACCGGGAGCTGTCCCTCTATGAGGGCGTGGTTCAACCCATTTTAAATCAGAAATGTGTCAGTTGTCACAACCCCAAAAAAGCCAAAGGGGAATTGTTGTTGCACAATTATGAAAGCCTTATAAAAGGAGGAGAAGAAGGACCGGTTCTGATCGCTGGCCAACCCGAAAAGAGCGAAATGTTGAGACGTATGCTCCTCCCCCTAGAAGACAAAAAACACATGCCCCCCCAATCAAAGGTTCAGCTCACCAAAGCCGAGATAGTATTAATTACCCAATGGATTGCGTCCGGATCATCACAATCTTCCACCATCTCCGATTTGGAAATGTCCCATTCCCTTTTTACTCCCTTTTTTCCCATCGACGAAACCGGCATCTATCCCGATGAGGAATTTGTCCCATTGGCGGCCAATCTCCTCGATTCCATTCAGGCCTCCGGTTTGGCCCTAGCACCGCTCTATAAGACATCTTCCTTATTGAAGGTTTCTGCAATAAATGCCCCTCATTTTGACGACCAAAAAGCCCAACTCTTGCTTTTGGCCAGTGATCATATTGTTGATCTGGATTTGGGTCAAACCCAAGTGACAGACGCTGTTTTTGGGATATTGAAACAACTCAAAAACCTTACAGTATTGAAATTAGACCATACCTCCATAACAGGTTCTCAAATTGAGCAACTCAAAACACTAGAACACCTCAAAAAAATCAATTTGGTAAAAACTTCCTTTTTGAAAGCCTCTTTGACGTCATTGTATACTTTTCCTGCGCTTCAAAAAGTATACCTCTATGGGACACTCGAGGAGGAAGAAGCTGATCTTATCCCCCAGTCCTTGAAGTCTGTTTTTGCCATTCAACAATACAACTTATTGGAGGAGTCTGATTCTTCACTCTAAATTATAAGTAGGTATTTTAAATAACAGTTTGTTTTTTTTGTAATTTGAAAATTCAAAAAATTATAAACAAATGTCATTAGATCGCCGAAATTTCATCAAAAAGACCTCCCTTTCCGGAGCAGCCATTGCAGCGAGTACTCTTTTTACCAATTGTGCCTCTGAGGCCACAGAGCGTCCTGCTTCCGGAGGGCAATACATGGGAGGCCATGCGGCACCACAATTGAGTAATGTAAGGGCAGCATTTATTGGAGTGGGCAGTCGCGGGGGAGGACACCTCAAATTTTTCGCTGGTTTGCCAGGAACTGAAGTGGTGGCCATCAGTGATCTATACGAGGATAACGTCCAACAAAAATTGGGTATGCTCAAAGAAGTGGCCGATGCTTCTCGTCACAACAAGGTTGCGACTTATTGGGGAGGAGAAGACCGCTGGAAAGTGATGTTGGACGAGGTCAAGCCCGATGTAGTTTTTATTGCAACCAACTGGAACAAACACGCTCCCATGGCCATAGAAGCTATGGAAAAAGGGGCTCACGCTTTTGTAGAGGTGCCCCTAGCCGTTACCCTCGAGGAATTGTGGGACATTGTAGACACTTCCGAAAGAACCCAGAGGCATTGCATGATGATGGAAAATGTCAACTACGGAAGAACCGAATTGATGTACCTCAATATGTGTCGCCAAGGATTGATCGGTGAATTGTTGCATGCCGAAGCGGCCTACATCCACGAACTGCGAGGACAGATGAAACAAGAAGAGCGCGGTACCGGCTCTTGGCGCACCCATCACTATGCCAAAGGAAGGGGAAATCTATATCCTACCCACGGTTTGGGACCCGTAGCCCAATACATGAATTTGGCCCGGCAAGAAGACAACTTTAAAAGTCTGGTATCCTATTCAACCCCGGCACTGGGAAGAAAAAGCTATGCCGAAAAACATTTTGCTGCCGATCACAAATGGAATCAGTTGGATTTTCGCAATGGAGACCTCAACACTTCCCTAATTAAAACACAATTGGGCAGAACCATTATGGTGCAGTGGGACGAAACCAGCCCCAGGCCCTATAGCCGACTGAATCTGGTGCAAGGTACCTTGGGTATCTTGGCAGGTTTTCCTACCAGAATTGCTCTGGAAGGTGGCGTAGAAGGTATCACCAAAGATCACCACCATTGGGTAGAAGGGGAAGAATTGGAAAAAATATATGAAAAATACGATCACCCCTTGTACAAAAGACTCAATCAGCAGTCCAAAAAAAGTGGTCATGGAGGAATGGACGGCATCATGATGTACCGTATTGTAGAATGTTTACAAAAAGGACTTCCAATGGATCAAAACGTTTACGAAGGCGCCTTTTGGAGTGCCGTTACCGAGCTGAGTGGTCGTTCCATAGCCCAAGACGGAGCACCACAACAATTCCCGGATTTTACAAGAGGGAATTGGAAAAATACCTCGCCATTAGACATTATTACCTAAAAAAAGCCTTAAATGAAAAAAATTATGCTCTCTCTTGCATTACTGAGTTTGATCTCTTGTGCAGAAAAACCCAAAAAAGAAACCCCCCAATGGATCAATTTATTCGACGGAACATCTCTGGATGGCTGGAGGGCCTATAACGGTGATCAAATGCCACCCGGATGGAAAATTGTCGAGGGTGTGTTGACCTTTACCACTGCCCAAATCCTAGAAGAAGACTATGATTACAAGGGCAGTAGGGACATCATTTACGGAGCCGAAGAATTCGACAATTTTGAACTCTATGTAGAATGGAACATTCCCAAAGGCGGCAACAGCGGAATTTTTTATCACCTCAAAGAAGGCTACGACGGCCCCCCGGTTGTTGCTCCGGAATACCAGCTTTTGGACGATGAAAATTACGCCGAAATTCACAACTACGAATTAAAAGATTGGCAGCTCACCGCAGCCGATTATGCGATGCACGTGCCCGACACCACCAAAAAAGTGCTCTATCCCCCCGGGCAGTGGAACAGCAGCAGAATTGTCTTTACCCCCGAAAAGGTAGAGCACTGGCTCAATGGGCAAATGGTACTCTCTTTTGTCCCTTGGTCAGAAGATTGGTACCAGAGAAGAAATTCCGGTAAATGGAATAATGCACCCGATTACGGAAAATTCAAAACCGGTTACATCGGTTTCCAAGATCATGGCAGTAACCTGTCGTTTAGAAACATAAAAATCAAAAAACTTTAATCCCAGCTCCATGAAAAAGAGAGATTTTTTAAAAACATCATTGGCAGCGGCTTCTACTGCTTTCATTCCTAAATCCATGATTGCCATGGGTCATCACTCGGCAAATAAGCTTCGAACGGCACATATAGGCGTAGGAGGGATGGGAGGTGCCGACCTCAAATCCATAGCCTCACACTCCGATGTTGTGGTCGTAGGACTATGTGATGTAGATGCCAACGCCATTGCCAAGGCCAGTGCCATATACCCTCAGGCCAAAACCTATGTGGACTATAGGGTAATGCTCAAAGAGATGGTCAATGAAATCGATGCGGTAATCGTCTCCACCCCGGATCACACCCACGCACCGGCATCCCTGCTGGCCATGGAGATGAACAAAGCAGTATATTGTCAAAAACCCCTGGCACATCACGTTTCGGAGGTAAGAGCCATGCGCAAAATGGCTCAAGAAAAAAACCTCATCACTCAAATGGGAATCCAAGTGCATTCTTTTTACGACTACAAACTGGCCACCTTGCTCATCCAATCCGGAATCATCGGCAAAGTAAGCCGAGTTCGAGCATGGTCTCCCAAGAACTGGGGATACGATGGCCCAGTTCCTACGGGAAGTGACCCGATTCCTCGAAGTCTAGATTGGAATCTCTGGTTGGGCACAGCCGAAGAAAGACCCTACAAAGAGAAAGTTTATCATCCCGGCAACTGGCGGAAGCTGGTCGATTTTGGCTGTGGTACTCTTGGCGATATGGGGGTTCATATTTTCGACACCCCCTACAATGCCTTGGCCTTGGATGTTCCTATAACCATACAAAACAAATGTAGAAAACCCAATGGATTTGGTTATCCCGAAAATAATGAAGTCGTTTATACCTTTCCCAGCACGGCCTATACTACACAAAATTTTCAGTGGGTATGGCACGACGGTAAAGGTGCACCCAAAGCCCACAAAGAACTCAAGCTCCCCAACAAAGAGAAACTACCTCTTCAGGGAGCCATGTTTATCGGAGAAAATGGTCGTTTGCTCTTGCCTCATTTTATGGAACCACCCCGCCTCATTGTCGATGGTAACTATAAAGCAATAGATGTTAAAAAATACGATCCTGAAGGAAAACTGGGGATTACAGTCAACGATTACGAAAGAGATGCCCCCAAGCACTATCATCAGTTTGTCGATGCTTGTTTGGGAAGGGATGAAGTATCTGCACCTTTCTCCTATGCCGCAAGATTGACGGAAACCATTCTGCTGGGAGTAATCGCAGGTCGTTTTCCCAACAAAACGCTCCACTGGGACAGCCAAAAGGCACAGTTCAAAGAGGAGGAAGCCAACGCATACTTAAAAGGAGTAGAACGAAAATTCTGAGGGGTTATTTTTTGAATAACATCCGATCCAAACTGTATTTTCCCGGGCCTCGCATCAGGATAACGATGCCGATTAGGAGGAAGAGAAGAGACAGCTCGCTGGAGTCAATTCCCGACTCTGAAGACTTTTTGATGGTGGCCACCAGCATGGTAAACGATAACAGCAAGGCACTGGGTCGAGTAATCAGCCCTACAGCCAAGAATAGTGCTGCCACAGACTCCGAAAAAGCCGCCATAAAACCCAACGGATAGCTGAGAGATTCGATCCCGATCCAATCGGATATAGTACTTCCCACTTTTGACCACAGCTCTCCTCCGGCAAACAATTTTTTCCATCCGTGGTAGTAGCACATGAGGATACCGGTAAAAAAACGAAGAATAAAATAAGAAGTTTCAGGAAAAGTTGATCGAGGATTGAGTAATAGATTTTTCATGGTAAATAGATTTTTTTGGAGACTATTGAATATAATAAAACAAGAATCACAATATACTAAAATTTTGAATTTCTCGCGTTCTGTGTTCAACTGCCGGAAAAAATTAGACATCTTGTTGGTTGGGCAAGCATAAGAATAGGCCAATCACTATCTTTGTCATTGGATTCACCTCCTTTTAGGAACAGTAGAACATGAGTAAAACGACTAAAGAAGTGATCATTATTGGTGCCGGTCCCATAGGATTGGCTTGCGGGATCGAAGCGCAAAAGCAAAACATCGATTACCTGATTTTTGACAAAGGTTGCTTGGTCAATTCGCTCTATCACTATCCTCTAAACATGACGTTTTTTTCCACTTCCGACAAGCTGGAGATCGGCAATGTTCCTTTTATTTCCCACAACCCCAAGCCTACGCGTTCTGAGGCATTGGAGTATTACAGAAGGGTTGCCAGCCATTGGGGTTTGTCGCTTAGGCTGTACGAAAAAATCGAGTCGGTTTGCCAAAACGAAGGCATTTTTGAGGTGCATACCGATAAGGGAAATTACACATGTAAAAAAATAATTGTCGCTACAGGATTTTACGATTTTCCCTATCTGCTGGATGTACCTGGGGAGAATCTGCCCAAGGTGTTGCATTATTTTAAAGAAGCCCATCCATTTTTTGGGATGCAGGTGGTGGTGGTGGGCGCAGCCAATTCGGCTGTAGATGTGGCTTTGGAACTTTACAGAAAAGGAGCCAAAAGTGTTACCATGATTATCCGCGAACCGGAAGTCGGTAAAAATGTAAAATATTGGTCCAGACCGGACATCCTCAACAGGATCGAGGAGGGAAGTATCAAGGCATATTTCAATTCCGAGATTGTAGAAATTACACAACAGGAGGTGCATTTCAAAACTCCACAGGGATTACAGTCCATAGCGAACGACTTTGTATTGGCCATGACCGGATATCAGCCCAATTTTGAATTGTTAGAATCCATGGGGGTCTCATTTCAGGAGGATGCGTTTCACACTCCTATATATGATCCCCAGACCATGCAATCTACAGCCAAAGGGGTTTATCTGGCCGGAGTCGTATGTGGCCGACTTAAAACCAATAAATGGTTTATTGAAAATTCTAGAGAACACGCCTCCATCATTGTCCAAGATATATTAACCCATCCCTAAATGGCCAAGTTTTAGGGTTGCTCGATTTTC
>CAZGUB010000071.1:0-6742 GCA_964528935.1 uncultured Flavobacteriaceae bacterium
TGCTTCCATTGGTCGGGAACATAGACCACCAAAGGACCCTGCAAGCCACTCTCATAGGCATATCCTTTGCTTCTGGGGAGTACGCCTCCATGGTCGCCAAAATAGAAAATGATGGTGTTCTCCATAAGTCCCTGTTCTTCCAGTTCGCCAAGGAAAGCTCCTATTTGTTGATCGGCCAGTTGATGTCTTTTGTGAAAATGGTGATAGGAATATCGAAAGGTTTTGGTGTCGGGGTGGTATGGAAAAACCTCGATGTGTTCTAGATCTTGGTCGAGGATGGTGTCGATGGCACTTTGATCGAAATGCAAATTCCCTTCGTGGGTTACAGTAAAATTTTGAACGTGAAAAAAAGGTTGGCCAGGTTTTCTATCTTTATAACTCGCCTTTTTGGAAGAAGCATCCCAAACCTCATCGGGCAGAATAAAATTGTAATCCTGTTTGCTGTTGTTGGAGGTATAATATCCTGCTTGCCTCAGATAATAAGGAAAAGGCATAATCCCTTCAGGTAGAGGAACCTCCTGAGCTTTACGGTGGAATTGTGTAAAAATACGAGGTGCATAGCAACCTGTAATCAAAGTACTTCTGGCTACCGAGCATACTGGTGCATTGGAAAAAGCGCGATGATAAACAACACCCTTTTTGGCCAAACCTTCAATCGAAGGCATAGCCACCCCCTTTTCATTGTACAGTTCCATATATTGGGGGGCATTGTCTTCGGTGGTCAGCCAAACAATATTGGGCTGAGACTCTTCACCAGATTGACATCCCAAATGCAAACTCAGAATCAATACGCAAACTCGCCAGAGTCTCATCAGTACCTAAAATTGCGAATATGACATGGGCGTGAGAAAAACACGGGTAATGGAAGAGCAACAACTGTCCTTGTAGGCGGGATCGTTTTTCAATCTTGTCCAAGTGGGATGAACTCGAAATTTATCCCAGTTTTCATTGCGTTCTTCAAGGCTTTCAAATGCCAACATATAGGTCAAACATGGCATGCGTCCACCTGCAATTTTATCGCCAAAGAAAACCGAACCAAAATCCAAATCCTCAAACAACTCCAGTTCTCCTTCATTGAACATGTTTACTTTTCTTCGATAGGCCTCTTCCGAATGGCTTTCATAAGTTCTCAGTTCAAAAAAGCGATTCTGCGCATTTGGCTTTTTCATTTTGGGCATACCATCAAAAGCTACATAAAGGGAGGTTTCATAACGATTAAACATGGGTCTGCTGATCGGGTTTTTTTCGGTGGAGGCCTTCAGCAGATCCCCGGCTTCCGACAAGGAAGCGTGTGCCTTTTGGTAGGTTTCCATATTGGCATAGGGAATAAAAACAAATACCTTGCGCGGCAAGTCCTCAGACACCTCCTGAAATACCCCAATATTTTGGATCCCCTGACGGTTGAGGAACGGAATAAAGTTTTGCTCAAAATAAGCATTGAAGTCTTTAAAGTTCGAAGATTGAAAAAGCTCATAGGTACGAAGCTCATAAATCTCGTTCTGTGCAAAAAGTCGAATACTACAAAAAACGGCCAATAAAAGGATTGATTTTTTCATGTTTGAATTTTAAGTGTGCTAAATATAATTTATTTTTTTTAGCTGGGTAGGGGGCAAATTGGATTGTTTTTAATCGAATAAATGATGGCTTTATATGGATTAAATGGTTGCATGGCAGTATATAACTGTAAATTTATTAGCCATTTTAAACTATTTGCCCATGTCATACCTGCACTCTATCCTCCAAGCGATACTGAATATCATTTTTTTGGTAACTATCCTTGTTCAATTCCCCCTTTTTTCTCAAGCTCCCCTCCAAACACACAATTCGGCTGCTTTAGAAATAAGTTCTACGACCCAAGGGTTTCTCCCTCCGCGAATGACGGATGATCAGCGAGATAAAATCCAAAACCCTGCCAAAGGCTTGGTAATCTAAAACTCCAATATCGATCAATTAGAAACGTGGAATGGGAGTGAATGGGCGGTTCCAGGAAGCACTCGGTTCAAAACTTATAAAGAACTTCAGCATTTGACCTCCAACAATGATGTCTCCCTAGGAGACATGGTTATAACCAATGAATTATTGTACATCAGAAACAGTGCTAATGATGATTGGTTGGTATTTGAAAAAAGTGAAATGGTTTATGATGCCGTTGGCTTGGGATACTTAACAGTAAAATCCTCCACCGGAAAAATTTGGTTGGACCGCAATTTGGGTGCCACACGAGCGGCGAGAACTCCCACCGATCATCTGGCCTATGGGCATTTGTTCCAATGGGGTAGAAGTTACGATGGGCATCAGAAGATTAACTGGACGGGGGCCAATTCTGGGACTCCTGCAACCAGACATACTACTGTCAAAGCCGATACGCCAACCCATGATTTATTCATTGGTGGAGATTCGGGAATTAAAGACTGGCGTACAACCGAGAGTAATACTTTGTGGGATGATGGCACAATCAAGGGGGTCAACGATCCCTGCCCTATGGGCTTCCGTGTACCTACCCGTGCAGAGTTAGAAGAGGAAATGAATAGTTGGAGTTCTGGCGATTCTAACGGAGCTTTTGGCAGTGCCCTTAAACTTCCTATGGCGGGTAACCGCCAAAATAGTGATGCCTCAGTAAGCTTGGGTGGGACTTGGGGTTTGTACTGGTCGAGCACTGCCGTTAGTGGTGGGGGGTCACCTAACCTTAGTTTCAGTACCAATTCTAACTCTGCAGCCTTTTACGAAGTCCATCGTGTGTTTGGCTCATCCGTTAGGTGCATTAAAGAATGAGTACAACCTCCAAAACTAAAAATGTTTCATTTTTTTATCAATCGCATCGGCCAATTGGTAATCCAAATCCGTTAGATCATTCTGCTCGTGGGTCCACAAGGTCAAGGTAACTGAGTTGTAAATATTCTCAATTTTAGGATGATGCTGGTGGGCCTCGGCCACCGCTCCTACCCAATTGATGAATCTTAATGCTTCCTTAAAATCCGAAAACTCATAGGTTTTAATTAATTTCCCCTCGATTTGTGTCCATTTGTTTTCCATTGAAAAGCCTTTTATATTGAATTAAATTAATAAAAGATGTCAAAAAAAACACTCCCACTGTTTCTGTTTTTCTCGTTTTTGACGGTACTATCGTGTCGTGAAGAAAACACAACTGTCCCCCCCAACATCATTTATGTTCTGGCCGATGATCTGGGCTACGGAGATTTGGGGAGCTTCAATCTCCAAGGGAAAATTAAAACTCCAAATTTGGATTTGCTGGCCCGTCAGGGGATGATTTTTACCGATGCCCACAGTTCCTCCTCTGTGTGTACCCCTACGCGATATGGTGTGTTGACCGGTCGCTACAACTGGCGAAGCCCACTCAAAAGAGGGGTCCTCAGTGGCACCTCAAAAGCCCTTATTCCCACCAGCCGAACCACCGTAGCCTCGCTACTCCAGTCCAACGGCTACCACACCGCCTTTTTGGGAAAATGGCATTTGGGGTGGAACTGGGCACTTCAAGATACTGCTTATAAAAATATTTCCATCAAAGATCATGAGATTTTTGACAAAATTGATTTTTCAAAAAACATCGCCCACGGCCCAAACGACTTGGGCTTCGACTATTCCTACGGTCATAGTGGTTCCTTAGACATGCCTCCGTACGCCTATGTGGAAAATGGAAAAATAACTGCCCCCGTAGAGGAGATTACCGAGCGAAAAGGTGACTATCACTGGTGGAGAAAAGGTGCTACCGCCAGCGATTTTGACCACGAGGAAGTTACCCCCCATCTGTTTGAAAAAGCATCCCAATACCTCAGGGAACGATCCAAAAAAGGAAAACCCTTTTTCTTGTATCTGGCTTTGCCCTCCCCCCATACCCCCATCCTGCCCACCCAAGAGTGGCAAGGAAAGAGCGGGCTGAATCCTTATGCCGATTTTGTAATGCAAATCGACCACCACATGGGCACCCTCAGCACCTTGCTCGATCAGTTGGAAATGGCAGAAAACACCTTGGTGATTTTTACCAGTGACAACGGTTGCTCTCCCCAGGCCAAATTTGATGAGTTGGGAGAAAAAGGACACGATCCCAGCGGTCCCTTCAGGGGTCACAAAGCCGATATATTTGAAGGGGGGCATCGCATACCCTTTATTGCCAAGTGGCCTAAAAAGATAAAATCGGGGACTCGATCTCAAAAAACCATTTGCACGACAGACCTCTTGGCAACCTGTGCCGACCTTCTAAAATTACCCTTGGGGGATCAAGAGGGAGAAGATAGTTTTTCCATGTTACCTTTGTTTTCTAAATCTACTGAAAATCAGCATAAAAGAACCTTTACCATCCACCATTCCATCAATGGCAGTTTTGCCATCAGAAAAGGAGTGTACAAGTTTATTTTTACCCCCGATTCCGGTGGTTGGAGTTTTCCCCGGCCTTCTAAAAAAGAGGGTCAAGGGCTGCCCCAATTCCAGCTCTACAACCTAGAGGACGATCCCGGAGAAACTACAAACCTCTACGGCCAACTTCCAAAAATCGAAAGCGAGCTGATCGCACTTTTTAGCCGTGCCATTCAAAACGGAAGGACTACCCCGGGAGTGCCACAAAAAAACTTTGATACCCATTTCGGTGGCGCCCACTGGGACCCTTTGGCACTGTTTGAAGAATAGGGCCAGTGCTTACTAAAACCGATCTGGCCTATTGATCCTCAGACCATCTTTCGCGGAGATAGTGAGCCGCCATTTTTGGCTTTCGATCTCGGGTAAAAACCCCCTTATAATTCATTCCTCCAAAACGGATCACTCCTTGTGACGTCTTAAAATCAGAAAATGCCCAAACGTGCATGCCCGTCACAAAATCCCTTTGTTCGGCCACATCCAAGTAGGCCTTAATAAACTCTTTTTGATACTCTTCAGTAAACATCTCGGGCTGTTCGGCGTGCATGCCCGGAAAGGTGTCTGCTCCAAACTCAGTTACAATGATCGGTTTTTTGAGTGCGGCATACAAGCCGTCTAACTCTTTAGCCAAAACAGCAGCCCCTTTATCAATTTCTCCGGATTGAGCATACCATCCCCAATAGCGATTGATGGAGACCACATCGGCCAAGCCTATCCACTCTACTGGGCCTCCCATTACGCCCACCAGGGTGGTGAGACGGGTGTCGTCCAATGACCGAATCAAATCAAACAACTCTTTAAAAGCAGTGATGGATTTTGGATCGGTGGGTTTGCCCCCTGTTCCGGTAAAATTCATCTCCTCGGGAAAAGGTTCATTGGCCACACACCACATGATGACAGCGGGATGATTTTTGTCGCGATAATAGAGCTCCTTCAAGTATTGCTTGCACATTCTTTGGCGCTCAGCTGTGTCCTTTGTATCGCCATGAAAAAATAAGCCCACGGCTGGAATTTCATCGATAATCAAAATTCCCTCCCGATCGGCAATGCGATAATATTCTTCGTCGTAGGGATAATGCGAGGTTCTGTAAGAATTGGCTCCGATCCATTTCAAAAGCGAATAATCTTTGACCAAGACAGGATTGGCCACCCCACGACCAAAAATGGGGAAGTCTTCGTGTTTTCCAAACCCCTTGAGAAAAACCGGTTTTCCGTTCAGCAATACCGATTTTTCATTGACCGTTATGGTTCTAATACCCACAGGCAGTTCGTAGCGATCCAAGGTTTTTTGGTTGGATTGAATCACTACTTCCATATCATACAGAAATGGATTTTCTACCGACCAAAGATTTACATCGGGAACCGTCAACTCTACCAGCGCCATTCCTCCAGAAAACCTAAAAGATCGGGTAATGGGTTGCTTCCCTCCGCTAAGGGTGATTTTACCTGAATTGGCACTCCCTTTTTTTTCGATAGCAAGTCTAATCTTGCCGGTGGTATTTTCAAAATCAGTTTTTACAGTAATATCGGTGATTTTGGATTTTTTGGAAAGGGTATAGAGCCATACTTTTCTGTTGATCCCCGCGTAAGGAAAGAAGTCAAAATTTGCTTTGGGAAAGCTGGTAAAAAAGCTGTTGGGAACGTTACCCGTGGGCACCCGGCTGGGTTTTAATTCGTTTTCTACCCTGACCACAATGCTGTTTTTCTCTCCGTAATTGACCCACTGAGAAACTTCAAAGGCAAAAGGCAAGTGCCCTCCTTCGTGCACTCCCAGTTTTTGGCCATTGATCCATACGGTTGCATGATAATATACCGACCCAAATCGGATCCATACCTCTTCCCCAGACCAATCGTTGGCCACAAAAGTTTTTGTTTCGTACCAAGCCACATCGAAATAGTCACGGCTATCAGTAAATTGTTCATTCCAGCTTCCGGGAACAGCAATGATTCTGCTGTCTGTCAGTCCTTTGAACCAATGTTTTTCAATCCCAATATTTTGTGGGTCTTTTTTGAAATTCCATATTCCGGAAAGGTCACTGAGATTTCTAAATTGATTTTTCTGGGGGAAAAGTGCTATGTTTTTGGGATTGGGCTGTGCCTTGAGTCCGATGGAAATCAACAGGAGGGTGATTACTAAAATGGTTTTTTTCATGATGATCGCTTTTTATTCAAATTTATAGGTTCCTTTATTGAGTTTGACAATCAAGGTGTCTGAGGAGGATTCAATGATTTCAACGGTTTTATCAAAACCAACCCCCGCCAAAGCCTGTCCGATGAGCGTAAGCCGACCTCCGTCTGTGATCAGTGTCCCTTTGCTATTATGGCACTGAATGGTGATTGGATTTTCTGAATTAAACCCTGCTCCATCGGCCAT
>CAZGUB010000072.1:0-6693 GCA_964528935.1 uncultured Flavobacteriaceae bacterium
TTGCCAATGGTTTTCATTACTCCAAAAAACAGCGTTTTTAAATGCGGGTTCGTAGCCAGTCCGGTCTTTGTTCCATTGAATGCTTCCGCCGCAATGGTCAAAATGCAAATGCGTCATAAAAACATCCGTAATATCATCTCGGTGAAAGCCATATTTTGCTAGGGATTTATCCAAAGAATGGCTTCCCCAAAGGGAGTAATACCCAAAAAATTTATCGGATTGTTTGTTGCCCATTCCGGTGTCGATCAAAATGAGGCGGTCGCCGTCTTCTACCAACAGGGATCTGCTACACATTTCGATGCGGTTGTTGGCGTCTGCAGGGTTGGTACGTTCCCAAAGAGTTTTGGGCACTACGCCAAACATCGCGCCGCCGTCCAGTTTAAAATTGCCACAAGAAACAGGGTGAAGTGTCACAATTTACAGTTTGATGCGGGTGAGGTACATATGGGAGGTCATGTAAAGGTACTGGTAGCTGCTGTCGAAACCACAATTGGCGATTCTTTCTCCGGTCCTGATGGTACCCAAGTGGGTGCCTTGGGGAGAAATTACCAAAACACCGCCGGGCCCGGTGGCAAAAATTGTTCCCGATGGGTGGACTTTGAGCCCATCGAAACTGCCTTTGTTGTTTTGAGCAAGCAGGTTGCCATCAAAGAAAATCCGGGCGTTTTTTGCGCCTTCTAGGACGAGGTCATAGGCCATGACTCTGGGGTTTTTGGGGTCAGAAATGGCCACGTAGAGTGTTTTTTGATCGTTGGAAATGGCGATTCCATTGGGTCGGGTCAGATTGTCGACGATTAAAGAGAGTTTTCCGGAAACGGAGAGTCGATAAACTCCATTGAAGGGCAGTTCTTTAAATTCGTCTTGATCTCCCTTTTGGAGGCCGTAGGGGGGATCGGTAAAATACAGATCTCCGTTTTTGGCATAAACCAGATCGTTAGGGCTGTTGAAATGTTTTCCGTTATATTTTCCTATGATGGTTTCAAAACCTGTCTTTTCCCAGTCAGTGAGTCGGGCCACCCTTCTGTCTCCGTGCATACAAATGATAAGCCGCCCTTGTTTGTCCAGGGTCAATCCGTTGGATCCAGGTTCTTTTCTGCCATTTTTTTCTCCCGGAGCGATACCGGTATAACCGCTCGGATCGAGAAAAACGGAAAGGCCGTTTTTTTCATCCCACCGAAATATTTTATTCTGTGGCACATCCGAAAATAACAGGGCATCGAGTCGGTCTACCCAGATGGGTCCCTCGGACCAAAGAAAGCCATCTGCAAGCAGCTCAATTTTGGCGTTAGGAGCGACGAAGTTATCCATTTCGGGCTTAAGGCGCTCTACTGTACCGATGGTTGTTTTTTGTGCATTCAAAGAAAAGGCAAAGCAGAGTAGGACAAGGGGTAAAGTTAGAATTTTCATGATCGGTTGTTTGAGATTTTACAAATTTAGCCAAAGGCCAAATACAATGAAAGATAAACCTTTTTATTTGTTTTCCAGCAATCTCAGCAGTTCTTCGGCAAAAGCGAGAATCTGCTTGATTTCTTGAATACTGGCCAGCCTTTCTTTGCCCCGAATCAGTATACTTTTTCCATTGGATTCTAAGTAATAGGTGGGGTGGCTTTCAAAAAAGAAGATCAGATCGTCTGTAAAAAAAGAACGAATGGATTTGGGGTTCTCGCCGCTCAGGTAAAACCTTTTGGAAAAATCGGGATGTTTTTTGAAGTTGATATCTTTGAGGCCGGACAGCTGAAAAATGGGAGTCATAAAATTTTCTTTGTCCAATACAAAAACAGGTGTCTGTTTTGGAGCCTTGATTTTTAGGAAAGTTGATCTTAGGTCTTCCTTGGCAATAAAAGCCCCTTCGCTATAGGAAAGATCAAACAGCAGGGACTCTTTGTTTTGGCTTTCCAAATTGTTGTAGCGGTAGTTGATCCATTTGCTTTTGAAATACAGAAACCGCTCCAGGTCATCGTATCCCGAAACAGGGTCGGGCAGGTAATTCCATTGCAAAATGGTGGAGAGCTTTTGCAAGAGTTTTTGTCGCTTGGTCAGCGAAAGCTGAAAATTGAAAAGCGAAGATTCGGGGAGGCTTTTTCTGATGGCAAAAGGGTGCTCGGTTTCGGCTTCGTGAATGTCCAAACCGATGATTTCAAAAAAACCACCCTTACGAGCAAACCCCCGGCTGTAATCGTTTAGGCCCTCCATGACGGTATGATCTACAAATTCGCAGAGTGAAAAATCGACGATTGCATGGGCGCTGGGAGGGATTTCGTCCAGCTTGGCTTTTAGCTTGAAAAAATTCAAAAAGCTACAGAAGTTTTTGACACTGACATAATAGTTTCCGGTCTCCTCCTCCAAATACATCAATACATTGGGTTTGAGCCAGTTTCTAGAAAACAAAACCCCACTTTTGTTCAGTACGATGTGTACCACCAGTGTGGCCAATAGGCCCAACAATATTCCAGTGGTGAGGCTGGTCATGAGGGTAGCCACCAAAGTGGAGAGGAATATGATGGCCTGTTCTTTTCCAATTTTGTAAATTCTAAATAGGTTTTCGGGGGTAGCCAGTCGGTAGCCGGTATAGACCAAAATGGCGGCCAGCGCAGGCATGGGAATTTTCTGTATTTGTTGAGAGAACAAAAGAATAAACACAACCAAAAAAGCCGCATGAAAGAAGTTGGCAGAACGGTTGGTTGCACCGTTGTTTACATTTACGGAGCTTCTGGCGATGACCGTCACTACGTTGAGCCCTCCAAAGAACCCGCTGATGCCATTGGCAATTCCCAAGGCTCTGAGGTCTTTGTTGATGTTCGACCGTCTTTTCATGGGATCCAATTTGTCCACTGCCTTGATACTTAACAAAGATTCGATAACGGCCACCAGCGTTATGGAAAGCGAGTAGCCTATGAAATCGGAAGAAAAAAGTTTGCCAAAGTCGGGTCGTGGCAGGGCATCCATCAGGTTTTCCGGCAAAGTAATCATCAGTTTTGGACCCAACACATCGGGAGTTTTCAACACCAAATCATAATAGTACATGACCCCAATGGAGACGATCACCACCCACATGGGAGCAGGGATCAACTGGAGTAGAGGGTTTCTCATTCTAGAGTATAAAAACAAAAAAGCCAGACTCAAAACCCCTATACTTCCGGCCAATATTATTTCGCCGGAGGGGTTGGAGAGCAGATTTTTTACAGAGCCGGGAATCAGGATCAGCTGGTTGATGGTGTTTCCTTTGATATCGGTGAACCCCAACATGACGTGAAATTGTTTGGCCAAAATACCTACGCCAATGGCGGCCAACATGCCCTGGAGAGCAGTGGAGGGGAAAAACTCACTCAAGGCACCCAAACGAAAGACCCCAAAAATAAACATCAGCAATCCGGAAACCATGATGGCGGCCAAGGTGTATAGATATCCTTGGTACAGATCGCCCTCACCCATTCCTACGATGGCAGAGAGAATAACAATCACCAAACCGTTGCCGGGGCCGGCGATGGTCAGGTGAGATCCTCCCAAAACAGCAACCACTATGCCACCCACCACTGCGGCAATGATTCCCGCCAAGGGCGGGGCTTCGGAAGCAATGGCCAAGCCCAAGCCCAAAGGCAAAGCGATGAGCGAAACCACAAAACCCGAAAAGATGTTTTTGGGTAAGTCGCCCAAGAACAGCCGAAATGGGGAAGGTTTATTCATATCCTTTTGCGTTTACGATTAAAACATCGGTAGGCAATTCTGCCAAGATGTGTTCGATGTCTCGGGTAAAAAGGCGATCAAAAAAACGCAAGTTTTCTTGAGCATTCATAATCAGCAGATCGGCGCGAGCTACCTTGGCATAGTGACCGATGGAGTATCCCCTTCTTCCAAAAATGCTTTGGGTGGTCCAATTGATCTCGGCGGTCAAGGATGCGGGGAGTTTTTTTACCACGTCCTTGACTCGGGTTTGCTCCTCTCTTCTCAGCTTTTCTTTTCTGAGGGTTGCTTGTCTCAGGCTTCGGTCGTCATCTACGGCAATAGCTACTTTGGATCGGCTGATTTCCTCCACCAAAGTAATTTTTTTGGCCCCCAATGCTTTTGCCACGACAAAAGCGGCATGAATGGTATCTTTGGTTTGGGGGCTGTCAAATCCATTCACGACAATGTGCTGACAAGGATGTCTTTCTACAGAAGGGTTAATTAACAAAAGCACGGAGCATTTGGCGCGTCGAGTGATTTTTCTTGCGATGGACCCCATGTAAAATTTGACCATATTTTCTCTCTTTAGCGCACCCAACAAGATCAAATCCACTCGAAAGTCCTCGCTGGTTTCCAAAAGCGTTTTTACAGGATCCCCTTCTTTCCAATGTACCGAATGTTTTTCCGAATGAAAAGGACTGGAAGCGATGATCTCCTTGAAATGGGATTCTTTTTCACGAGTTTTGCTACCCACATGAACAAAAACAATTTCCCCTTCAAAAAAATGGGCCAGCCTCAGGGCCTCATGAACGTTTGCCTTTAGGTTGGGAGAAAAGGCAAAACCGACCAGTATTTTTTTAAATGACGCTTTTCGCATAGTCACAATATAGCACACTAAAGTTATTCACCAAATTTTTGGGTCAAAATGTTCAAATCAATAGTCATTGACAAAGCTGTGAGATCTATTTTCTCTATTCAGTCATTGAGCTTGAGCACGGCCATAAATGCTTGTTGTGGGATTTCTACATTCCCCACTTGTCGCATTTTTTTCTTTCCTTTCTTTTGTTTTTCCAGGAGTTTGCGCTTGCGGGTAATGTCTCCTCCATAACATTTGGCGGTCACATCTTTACGAAGGGCTTTTATGGTTTCGCGAGAAATTATTTTTGCTCCGATGGCGGCCTGAACGGGAATATCGAATTGCTGTCTGGGGATCAATTCGCGGAGTTTTTCGCACATTTTTTTCCCGATGGAATAGGCATTATCGGCATGAATCAAGGCAGAAAGGGCATCTACAGGGTTGCCGTTGAGCAGTATATCGACTTTTACCAATTTCGAAGTTCGCATGCCTATGGGCGAATAATCGAAAGAGGCGTAGCCTTTCGAAACGGTTTTAAGCCGGTCGTAGAAGTCAAAAACAATTTCTGCCAGCGGCATGTCGAAATTGAGTTCTACCCGTTCGGTGGTGAGGTAGGTCTGGTTGGTGATCTGTCCGCGCTTTTCTATACAGAGCGACATCACGTTGCCTACAAAGTCCGACTTTGTAATGATGGAGGCTTTGATATAGGGTTCTTCTACGCGATCCAAAAAAGAAGGATCCGGCAGGTCGGAGGGATTGTTGACCATAACAATCTCTTCGGGATTTTTTTTGGTACAGGCGTGGTAGGACACGTTGGGAACTGTAGTGATGACCGTCATGTTGAACTCTCGCTCCAGTCTTTCTTGGATAATCTCCAGATGGAGCATCCCCAAAAATCCGCAGCGAAAACCAAATCCCAAGGCGGCAGAACTTTCCGGAACAAAAACGAGAGAGGCATCATTGAGTTGGAGCTTTTCCATGCTTGCCCTCAACTCTTCGTAATCCTCAGTGTCCACCGGATATATTCCGGCAAATACCATGGGCTTGACTTCTTCGAATCCCGAGATGGTTTCTTGGGTGGGGTTTTCGGCTCCGGTGATGGTATCGCCGACTTTTACCTCTTTGGCCTCTTTGATCCCGGTAATCAGGTAGCCTACATCTCCTGCCGAAATGGTGGTTTTGGGGACTTGTTTGAGTTTTAGCGTCCCAATTTCATCGGCAAAATAAGTTTTTCCCGTAGCGATAAACTTTATTTTTTGCCCTTTTTTGATTTCGCCATTGACGACCCGAAAGTAGGTTTCTACACCACGAAAGGGATTGTACACCGAGTCAAAAATTAAGGCCTGCAATTGAGCCTCTACTTTTCCTTTTGGGGCAGGAATCCGTGCAATTATGGCGTCTAAAATTTCCTGAATTCCCAAACCTGTTTTTGCGGAGGCGGGGATGACTTCTTCGGGCTCGCAACCCAGCAGGTCTACGATATCGTCGGTTACCTCCTCGGAGTTGGCCGAGGGGAGGTCTACTTTGTTCAAAACGGGAATGATTTCCAGATCGTTTTCCAAGGCCAAGTAGAGGTTGGAAATGGTTTGTGCTTGTATGCTTTGCGCGGCATCTACCACCAGCAGCGCCCCTTCGCAGGCAGCAATGGATCGGGAGACTTCGTAGGAAAAGTCCACATGGCCGGGCGTATCGATCAAGTTCAAAATATAGGACGTCCCCTCATGTTCATATTCCATCTGGATAGCGTGGGATTTGATGGTAATTCCTCTCTCTCTTTCCAAATCCATGTTGTCCAGAAGCTGGTCTTGTTTTTCCCTAGCGGTTACGGCTCCGGTAAAATCCAACAAACGATCGGCAAGGGTGCTCTTGCCGTGATCGATATGGGCGATGATGCAAAAATTTCTGATCTGCTCCGGATTGGTGGCAGCAGGTTGCGGCGCTTTATTTAATGGAATTGCAGGCATTAGCGCTCGCCTACTAAATGATTTTTGGCGGGGTGATTAACGAACGCCAGCTTTGTGAGCTGACTTTGCCATTGCTGACTTCTTGTTAGCAGCTTGGTTGGCATGGATAACACCTTTGGAAACCGCAACATCAAGTTCGCGGGTTGCTGCACTTAGCTCAGTAGCAATCGCCTTGGAGTCACCTGATGCAACAGCATCACGGAAGCGACG
>CAZGUB010000073.1:0-6675 GCA_964528935.1 uncultured Flavobacteriaceae bacterium
GTCGTTATATTTGCTCCGAAACCCTCGGCGAAAAAATAGACTTTCCCCAAGAAATGGAGGCCGGAACCGAAGTAGAATTTGACGACATCAAAACACAAATAACCATTAATAAGATTTGAAATGGCTACAGAAACAAAAGTTCGCTATTCTGACAAAGAATTAGAAGAATTCAGAAAATTGATTGAAGAAAAAATTAGTAAGGCCAAAAAAGATTTAGAATTACTGAAAAGTGCCTACATGAATGACGGAAACAACGGAACCGACGACACATCGCCTACTTTCAAGGCTTTTGAAGAAGGATCGGAAACCATGTCCAAAGAAGCCAATACCCAATTGGCAATCCGTCAAGAAAAATTTATTAGAGACCTAAAAAATGCACTGATAAGGGTAGAAAACAAAACCTATGGCATATGTCGTGTCACCGGAAAATTGATCAACAAACAAAGATTGCTGTTGGTTCCCCATGCCACCTTGAGTATTGAAGCCAAAAACATGCAAAAATAGCCTTTGAAATTCAAACTTTCCAATATCAATCTCTCTACTGCAGTACTTATTATTCTGATATTGCTGTTGATGGATCAGGCCTCTAAGTTTTTTATCAAGCTCAATTATCCCCTCTCATTACACGGCAATAGTGCAATTTTGGACTGGGGATTTTTCAAACTTTTATTTGTCGAAAACAAGGGGATGGCCATGGGAACCAAACTCAATGACCTACTTCCTTTTTTGACTGACAAAACCGCAAAATTGGTATTGACCCTTTTTCGGTTGTTCGCCATCGTAGGAATAGGCTACTGGTTGTGGGATATCATCCGAAAACACAGTTCCAACCTCTATAGATGGGCTCTTTGTTTGATTTTCGCCGGTGCTTTGGGTAACATTATCGATTCCGTTTTTTATGGCCTAATTTTTTCCCACAGTTATGGTCAGGTGGCCACACTTTTCCCGGAGGGTGGCGGCTATGCGCCGCTTTTTCAAGGTCATGTGGTCGATATGTTACAGTTTCCGCTGGTGAGTTGGAATTGGCCCCTATGGATGCCGTGGGTAGGTGGAGAGCATTATACTTTTTTTCAATACGTCTTTAACATTGCCGATACGGCTATTAGCACCGGTGTTGGAATTTTGATCGTTTTCAACAAAAGAATTTTTGCTGAGGAAAAATAAGCGATCTTTTTTTCTCAATTAAAAATCATTGTCTTTATCCTTGAGCTTTGTTTTTTTGCCAAAAACATAAGTATCACGAGGTGTGACAGCATAATCCAAAACAATGTCGTGGGCTTCCGTGTCCTCAATTTTCGAAACAGGGTCAAAAAAAGAAAGGCCTACTTTGAGGGTATCTGAGGAGCAAAGTGCCAAAAAACGATCGTAATAGCCCTTACCGTAACCCACACGGTGCCCCCCTAGGTCAAAAACCAGTAGGGGAACAAAGACGACTTCTATTTGGCTTGGGCTCACAAACATACCCGATTGCGGTTCCGGAATTCCCCAATCATTGGCATTTAATATAGTTTGATCTGTCAGTAAAAAATGGGTAAGCGAGCCGTCATCATTCATTTTGGGAACTACCGGCTGTTTGTCCTTTCCATAGAGAATGGAAAGCAAATAGGTCGTATCTACTTCATTATTCTTTTGGACAGACAAATACAGATGGTAAATGGTGTGCTTCCACAAGTCCAAAGTCAAACATCGGTTGGAAATCGCAATACTCCATTCTTCGATTTGGGAAGCAGTCAGCAAGCTGCGTCTTTCTCGATATAGCTCTCTTAAGGCCCTTTTGGTGTTCAAATTCTTCTGTATAAAACCCAAAATTAAGCATATTTGAAGATCCATAGAGGGCGTAGGATTTTTCTTTGGAATTTTAAGTAGGATGCTTTAGATGGCTCCTTAATAAAAGAAGCCTCCATCAAGCGAGAGGCTAACGTGATCAAAAAGAGTGCATACTAATTGGCGTTGATCAGCTTTCCCTTGTAGTACCCGGTGATGGGTACGGTATCGTCAAATTTGTCTAATGCATTAAATTTAATTTCATATTCCTCCTCTTTTTTGGTAATGGTCAATTTGCACCCATCGGCAAAAGCAAAATTAACATTTCCTTTGCCCAATTTGGGATCCCATTCTGTGGCTCCACCTCCACGGTTAAATGAAAAGGTTTTTAAGCGGTCTTCGGAATGGATATAGGTGCCCTCTTCCAATAGTTTAGATTGCGAGGTAAAAGCAAAAGCTATGAGATTCCCCAATCCTACAATTTCAATACTGGGATTGTCTTTGTCCGCAAACTTCAAGCCCGAGGACATCAGATCAATGGTAAAGGAATTGCCACTGCCGGTATAAATGCCCCAATGCAAAACATACTTCTTTCCCTTGTACAAGACATGGTTAGTGTCGTCGAGAACCTCATCGGTTTTCTCTGCATTTTCGGGCGCCTCAATTTCGGATTTTTGATCTTTTGAACATCCGAAACTGAGAAGTAGAAAAGTACATATCAAACTCAAGTTAAGGGCTACTTTTAATAAAGAATCAATTTTAGTTTTCATCTGTTTAAAATTTTGTAAGTTGTTGGTAATGTGAGTTTAATCATGTCGGTGGGTATTGGTCATTGCCTTTTTAAATACCCATAATGTGCTTCATAGCAAAAGTTTTAATGGTTTAATTTTACAACAGCTTGTGCAGCCCAAATGGGCTACATTTGTCCCTATCCAACAAAAACCAAAAACAAGGTATTGCTCGTCCTAAAGTAAATGTAAAAAAGGATGGTAAAAACACAAGTTTTCATGGTATTGGTAGAGATTTGTGGTTATCCGAATGTAAGCATTTTTATTGGAATGCCTGCTGCTTTGCTATAAAACCTCCGGAGCTACGACAGTATTTTTTTATTGGCTTTAGAAAAGCGTAAATTCGTATTGTGGAACAGCCACCCATCTTCCTACAAATCAAAACACTTCCCCCCGATCCGGGGGTATATCAGTATTTTGACAAAAACGACACTGTAATTTACGTTGGAAAAGCCAAAAACCTCAAACGGAGGGTGACCTCGTATTTCAACAAGGCACACGACAACGCTAAAACCCTTATTCTGGTCAAAAAAATCTATCGGATGGAGCACATCGTGGTTCCCACCGAAGTCGATGCACTGCTGTTGGAAAACAACCTCATCAAAAAATACCGTCCCCGATACAACATCCTGCTCAAAGACGACAAAACCTACCCTTGGATTTGTATAAAAAAAGAACCCTTTCCAAGGGTTTTCAGCACTCGCAAAGTCATCCGCGATGGCTCAGAATACTTCGGTCCCTACCCCAACGTAAAAACGGTCTATACCCTTTTGGATCTCATCCGGGGACTCTATCCCCTGCGCAGCTGTAACTACGACCTGTCCCAAGAAAAAATCCGAAAACAATCTTATAAAATTTGTCTTGAATATCACATCGGCAACTGTCAGGGTCCATGCGAAAACAAGGTAAGTGAAGAACAGTACCAGCAAAATATTGTCGCCATTCGAGAAATCATTAAAGGTAATTTCAGAGAATCTTTGGAACAATTCAAAGCCCAAATGAAGCAATACGCCGATGCCATGGCGTTTGAAAAAGCTCAAGAAATCAAGGAAAAACTGGAGTCACTCGAAAACTACCAAGCCAAATCTACGGTAGTACATCCCAAGATAACCAATGTAGATGTTTTCTCAATCATCTCGGACCAAAGCTATGGCTATGTCAATTTTTTCCAGGTGGCCTATGGGTCCATCATCCGTTCTCATACGGTAGAGATTAAAAAAAAATTGGAAGAAACCGATGCCGAAATACTGCCCATGGCCATCATTGACCTGCGTCAACGTTTCGATTCTCAATCCAAAGAAATTTACCTTCCTTTTGAAGTAGATCTAGGTCCAAATCTCAAGGTAACGGTCCCCAAAATGGGAGACAAAAAAAAGCTATTGGAGCTTTCTCAAAGAAATGCCAAATTTTTCCGATTGGAACGCTTTAAACAGATGAAAATTGTGGATCCCGATCGCCACATCAAAAGATTGATGTACCAAATGAAAACAGATCTCAGATTGCAACAGGAACCCACTCATATCGAATGCTTTGACAATTCCAACATTCAAGGGACCCATCCCACCGCAGCCTGTGTGGTCTTCAGAAATGGAAAGCCTTTCAAAAAAGATTACCGCCACTTTAAAATCAAAACCGTAGAAGGCCCCGATGATTTTGCCTCCATGGAAGAAGTGGTCCATCGTCGCTACAAACGCCTTTTGGATGAGGGGAAATCCCTACCACAACTCATCGTAATCGACGGCGGAAAAGGGCAGCTCTCCTCGGCGGTCAAAAGCTTGGAAAGATTGGGATTGAGAGGGACAATCGCCATCATTGGTATTGCCAAAAGACTAGAGGAAATCTACTATCCCGAGGACAGTATCCCCTTGTACTTGGACAAAAAATCTGAGACCCTAAAAATTATTCAGCAATTGCGCAACGAGGCCCACCGTTTTGGATTGACACTCCACCGAAACCTCCGCAGCAAAAATGCCCTTCAATCTCCTTTGGATGCGGTAGAAGGCATCGGCCCCAAAACCAAAGATCTGTTGCTTGGCGAATTCAAATCCCTAAAGCGTATCAAAGCCGCCTCCAAAGAACAGATGATACAACTTTTGGGGCAGACAAAAGGAACCAAGATTTTTGAACAGATAAGGGCGCTGTAAGGGTTTTTTGTCTTTTTATTAACCTTCGCTTCGCTTTATTTTTGATGCGATTTCACTAATTTTATTGAATGAATCAATTGATAAAACATCTTTTTATTTGTTTTGTGTTTTGCTCCATGGCTAAAGGGGTTTTGGCCCAGCCCAGCCACTTAGGTGTCGTACCAGAAAAAAAATTGCCTTTCCAAGTAGGAGAGTGGTTCAAATTCAGAATTCATTACGGATTTTTTAACGCCAGCTATGCCACGATTCAGCTTAGCCAAGACACCCTCAATGAAATCCCCGTACTCCACGCCAAAGGATATGGCACTACAACGGGTTTGGCCCGCTGGTTTTTTAAGGTAGAAGATCATTACGATACTTATTTTGATGAGAAGAAAATCATTCCCTATTGGTTTATCCGAGACATCTATGAGGGAGGATATACCAAAAATTTGGAAATCAATTTTGACCATCATAAAGACTTGGCCCACGTCTACGACAAAAAACACCAAAAAAGGAACACCTTCAAAATCGAGAAAAACGCTCAAGACCTCATTTCTGCTTTCTATTACCTCAGGGCTTTTTTCCCAGGAGAAAAAATCTTGCCCAACCAAACATTCAGCATCAATATGTTCTTCGACAATGAAAATTACGTCTTTAAAATGAAGTTTTTGGGCAGAGAAACCTTGAATACAAAGTTTGGCAAACTCAACTGCATGAAATTTCGTCCCTACGTTCAGTCAGGTAGGGTTTTTAGGGAACAAGAGAGTGTAACCCTATGGATGACCAGCGATGGTAATAAAATTCCAGTCAGACTTCAAGCCGATCTGGCCATCGGCTCCATCAAAGTAGACCTGGAGGAATTCAAAAACTTGGCCAACCCCTTCGAAGTACAGTTCAATTAAACCTCTCAGATTGTTTATTACTCTTTGTATAACTTTTTGTAAAATCCCTTGTACGTACTGTTGGAAATTTGGAAATTTGGAACCAACAAATAATACATTTGTTCTACTATGTATAGAGTTGTTGCCTTACTGTTTTCTTTTGGAATTCCCCTTTTTATAACCTCTTGTAACCACAGTTCAAACGTTTCCGATACACCATCGGTCGATATTGCGGCAACGCAAAAGCCCATCAACCTCAAATTTGGTTATGATATGGAGCAACACCGTGTAGTGACCAAAAAAATTAAAAGAGGGGACACTTTCGGTGCCATCTTAGAAAAAAACGGAATCGACTACTCAGAGGTATACAATATTCTGCAAAACATTAAGAATAAGGTCAATATAAAACGATTGGTGGCCGGAAAGACCTATCAACTCATTTATTCCAAAGACAGCATCCCTACGCCAAAAGCCTTTGTGTATGAACCCCAAATACAAAGCTATACTGTCGTCCAACTCAGAGACAGCATCTATGGAAAAGAAGTGACGAAACCGGTAAAAATTGTTCAGAAAGAAGGGAATGGTCGGATCGAAAGCTCGCTCTATGAAACCATGATGGACAGCGGACTTAACGACCAGTTGACATACTATTTGGCCGATGTATATGCTTGGAACATAGATTTTTACAGACTCCACAAAGGCGATCGATTTAAGGTGATTTACAACGAAAAGTTTGTTGATGACACCGTTTCCATCGGGATTGAGCGCATTATAGCTGCCATTTTCGAACACGGTGGAAAAGAATATTACGCCTTCGAGTTCCAGCCCGACTCCATCAAAGGTATCGTAGAATACTTTGACCACAACGCCAACAACCTCAGAAGGGCCTTCCTAAAAGCACCGGTAAAATTTGGTCCCGTTACCTCACGATACAACCTTAAACGCAGAATTGCCTACTATGGCAATCGCATCAACCCCCACAAAGGAACAGACTTTGCTGCCAGCGTAGGAACTCCTATATTGGCTACTGCCAATGGTACTGTAGCCAAATCCTCCTACACACGAGGCAATGGAAACTATGTCACCATCAGACACAACAATACCTATACGACCCAA
>CAZGUB010000074.1:0-6471 GCA_964528935.1 uncultured Flavobacteriaceae bacterium
GCTACTGTTACCGTAATTTCCAGCAGTGATGAAAAGCTATCGAAGATTCAAGAGTATGGGGCCGACTACACGATTAATTACAGGGAATACCCGCAGTGGGGCGACCGAGTGAATGCGCTGTTGGGCGGCGAAGCGATTGACTTGGTTATTGAATTGGGCGGCGCGACGACGCTCGCACAGTCCTTGACTTGCCTTCGCGTGGGGGGGCGAATCAGCATCATCGGGGTCTTGTCGGGTAACGAGGCCCAGCTGGTGATCTCGGACGTTCTTCGTAAGTGGGTCTCGTTGAACGGCATTACAGTGAGTCACCGAGAAGATTTCCGAGCAATGAACCGGTTCATGGAGTCGCACAGCATTAAGCCCATCATCGATCACGAGGTCACATTTGACGACGCCGAGGTCGCTTATCAGGAGCTGGGTACAGGGCGGCATTTCGGAAAGCTTGTCGTCACGCATCAATAGGGGGCCAGCATGACCAGCAGCGTACACATTGATCTGCTTGGTACGGAAACGCACTTCATCGAGAGTAGCAATTACTCGACTAGAGTGATCGAGGTTCGCAATCAAAAGCCACCGCTATTTTTGCTGCACGGTGGTGGAGGTCATGCTGAGACCTACTCTCGAAACTTGAATTCGCTGGCGGCGGTTTGTCGGCCTATTGCCATGGATTTTATTTGGCATGGCATGTCATCGAGGCCTCGATTTAGTGATGGCTCTGCAACGGACGACGTGCACTGGTTGCGACAGTTCACGCTTCAAGTGATTGACCTGATGGAGGCTCTGGATCTTGAGTCGGCCTCTTTCGAGGGCGAATCCTTGGGAGGATGGGTGGCGTTGGATCTCGCTATAAACTTCCCCGAAAAGGTGGATGCCATTGTGTTGAACACCGCCTGGGGTATTGCACTGGATAAAGCGTGGGTTGAAGAGGGGGCGGCTGATCTCGACGCTTTACGCGAAACCTCAGTCGCGGCACTCAAAAATCCCACATTAGAAACGTTGCGAACTCGCCTCGAGTGGTTGATGCCTTTGGGTGGTGTGACTGATGAGCTCGTGTCACTTAGGCAGGCGCTTTGGTCGATTCCGGAAACCAGGGAAGCACTGCTTGAATATTATGAGCGCCTTTTCTCTCCTGACATTCAGGACTATTACTTTGACGAGCAAGCCATTAGCACCATTCGAAGTCCCACATTGGTGCTATGGACGGATAAAAATCCGATTCATGGCGTGGATGCCGCAGAGCGCTTACATCAACTGATCGAGGGGAGCGCTTTGCACGTGATGAAGGGGTGTGCGCACTGGCCCCAATGGGAGCGCCCTGAGGAACACGACACCGTGGTCTGCGAGTTTTTGCAGCAAACACTGAGCAAAAGTTTGTAACGATGTGACAATCGAGAGGATTTGGATATGTCTGATGAGCAACCGGTTAGACGCAGGACAAGGGCGGCTACCGCTAACACCGATGCGGTGCAAAAAGAGTATCAGCCCTACGTAGATGCTGAGTGGGGCTTTCTCAATCATTGGTACCCCGCACTCTTTTCAAACGAGCTCGGGGAAGGAGAAGTCGAGGGAATTCAGATTGCAGGAGTTCAAATCGTTCTGAGGCGGGCTAACGGCAAGGTGTATGCCCTCAAAGATCAATGCATTCACCGCGGGGTGAGGCTGTCAGCCAAGCCGATGTGCTTCAACAACGAGACTATCTCTTGTTGGTATCACGGGTTCACCTTCAATTTAGAGTCCGGGAACTTAGATACTATCGTGGGCAATCCGGATGATCCGTTGATCGGGAATACGGCGCTGACCACCTATCCGGTGGAGGAGATCGCAGGCCTGATTTTTGTATTCGTGAGAGCGGATGACTTTCCCGACGAGGATGTCCCTGCCTTGAGCGAGGATCTTCCAATTCGGTTCCCTGAAAACAGCGAACGTTTTCCGCATCCGTTGTGGCCTGCGGCGCCGTCTCTTCTCGATGAGAATGTTGTGGCGTTGGGTATTCACCGCACGGGGGAGGCGAACTGGAGGATCGCCTGCGAGAACGGCTTCGACAACGCTCACATTCTGGTTCACAAGGACAATACCATCGTGCAGGCAAACAACTGGGTGTTGCCACTGGGTATCCGGCCTGCCAGCGAGGATTGCATTACGGTATTTGACGATGAAGGCGGGCCTAAGGGAATGATGCAATGGTTATTTACCGACCGCTGGGAGCCGATACTCGAAAACAAAGCGCTTGATGTAAAAGTGGAGGGACTGAACAGTCGCCTGTACCGAACGTCCGTCATCCTGCCCGGAGTTTTGTTGGTGGAGAACTGGCCTGAGGAGGGAGTGGCGCAGTATGAGTGGTATGTTCCCATTACCGACGACACTTATGAATACTGGGAAGTGTTGGTGAAGTGCTGCCCCACAGAGGAAGACAGAGCACAGTTTTCATATCGATTCGATACGGTTTACCAGCCGCTCGCGCTGCGAGGTTTCAACGATTGCGATTTGCACGCGAGAGAAGCCATGCAGGATTTTTATGCGGATGGAACGGGATGGCAGAGAGAGCAACTCGTTGAGACCGATATTTCTGCCATCATGTGGAGAAAGTTAGCCTCCCGATACAACCGAGGTATCGCTGCTCCTCCTCCCGGGGCTCAGGGGCGCGATAAGGCCTCGAGCATTAGATTGCGCAACGTGTCCGAGGGTAAATCGCCTGGCTATTTTGTCGAAAAGATCGATGACCTCAACAACTTTAACCGCACTTCCGTAAGGCAAAGGAATAAGTAAATGCCGATCGTTGCGTGCCATTTCAGTGATGGCGCGACCTTTGAGGTGAAGGCTCAGGCGGGTGCGTCGTTTCTTGAGGTGGCGCTAGCGCAGGGCGTGCCAATTCGGCATCAGTGCAAGAGCGGAACGTGTTTAAGCTGCTCATGCCATGGGGCGGCCGATGCAGCCCCGTTGACCCTGCAGGCAGGGCGCGCTGTCAGCTTGATGCCCGCGGAGCGGCGTGCGGGCAAGATGCTGTGTTGCGTTTCGGAGGCTACGGCGGACGGCACGCTTTACTTCGATTACCCGAGTGACGAGGTTGGGCCTTCAGAAGTGAAGGCGTTTGTCGACAATGTTGAGTGGATTGCGAGCAATGCAGTTAAGTTGACTGTGGAGTTGGCCGAGGGCAATTGGCTTGATTTTCGAGCAGGGCAGTATGTTGAGATAACGGTGCCAGGCTCCAACGAAGCGCGCAGCTATTCGATGTGTACAGCGCCAACTGAGCTACCGAGGCTCGCCTTTATGATCAGAATGTTGGAGTCTGGTCTGATGTCCGAATATCTGCGCGATCGGGTTAAACCCGACGACGTTTTGAGCCTTCGCGGGCCCTACGGTGACTTCGGCTGGAGCGGCTCACGGTCTCGTCCTCAGTTATTTATCGCCGGCGGTACGGGTCTATCTCCCATCTGCAGTATGCTTCAGGAAATCCGAGCGACCAGCGGTTCAAAGCCGCCGCTCACGCTGAATCTCGGGTGTGCTTCACCTGACGCCCTTCTTGATCCACCGTTCCTTCGGCGGCTGGAGTCATGGATGCCAACATTGCGCGTTAATCTCTGCGTGGAGTCGGACGCGCAGGATGGTCATTTCAGCGGCAATGCGCTCGAACCCGTCGATTTCAAAACACTCACTACCGATACAGAAGTTTATGTGTGTGGACCTGAGGGATTAATCAATGCGGCGATTGAGCGATTGCACTCGGCGGGGCTTCCTCCCGGGAATATTCACTATGAGCGTTTTGTTGCTTCGGGGTTTCCTGAGGCCAGAGGGACAGGAGTAAAGCTATGATGATCTCAGGGCTGGGTTATTTTGCGATCGATACGAGTGAGTCGGTAAAGTGGCATGAACTGCTTACGGACGTGCTGGGAATGGGGGCAGAACAAGGCTCGGGCGTCACTTTCTATCGATTAGACGAGTGGCATCATCGACTTGCTGTCTACGAGGCTGACCGCGAGGCAGTCCGGGCGGTCGGCTGGCAGCTCGACAACGAAGCGGCACTTGGCGATATGCTGGCGTCGCTCGAGGCCGCTGGAGTGGCTCCCTCTCCCATGTCGCAATCTGTCTGCGAAGAGCGAAGGGTCACAGCGGGTTACCAATTTATCGATCCCGTCAGCTCGATGCCCACCGAAATTTTCTACGGGCCTGTGTATGAGCAATTACCGTTCACTCCAAGCGGGGGAATCTCCGGATATTGGACTGGTGAAGATGGCTTGGGCCACGTCGTCTACTTCGTCGAGGATTACGAGCAGGCGAAACGCTTCTATACCGAAGCGATGGGCTTCAGGGTAAGCGATCGAATTGTGTGGGATGACGGCGAGAAAGACGCTACTTTTTTCCACTGTAACCCACGGCATCACTCTCTGGCAGTCATGCCGCCTTTCGGCGATATTCCGCCCGGAACCTTCAATCACCTGATGCTTCAGGGGAGGTCGATCAATGATGTCGGAATTGCCTATGATCGGGTGAGAGACCTGGGAATCCCATTGATGATGGAGTTAGGAAAGCACACCAATGATCTCACTGAGTCTTTCTATCTCGTGACCCCCTCCGGGTTTGGGTTGGAGTTCGGTTGTAACAGCTTGAGAGTGGGAAATAATTGGCAAGTAAAAACCTATGACGCACCGATGATTTGGGGACACAGGGCTCCCTGAAGTTCTACGCCAAATGATTTCTTCACGCTCAATGGCAACAGTTAAGGACGATCGTTTCTGCGCTTGGGTGTGTGGTGATCGTCAAGTCATGGCAGCGCGCCCGGATTCTATGGCTGGGTTGCCGTTTGGAGTAAAGGATGTAATTGCAACCTGCGACTACCCGACTCAGTGCGGCACTTCGCTGCCTCAGTCTGCGATAGGTAAGCTACTGGGGGCCGACGAGGCCGCCTGCGTTTCTTCGCTGAAAAAAGCGGGTGCGCGGCTCGCGGGAAAAACCGTTACCGCGGAGTTAGCGACTTATCAACCTGGAAGCACAGTTAACCCGTTATCTGTCAAGCGTACGCCCGGCGGGTCGAGTAGTGGATCAGCGGCAGCGGTCGCGGCTGGGGATGTCGGATTGGCGTTGGCCACGCAGACAGCAGGATCAACGATTCGCCCTGCTAGTTTCTGCGGCGTGATCGGGTTCAAGCCAACTTTTGATCGGTATTTATTGGACGGTGTACTAAAGACTTCCCCAACCTTGGATACGCTTGGACTGATCGCTGACAAGATCGAGTTCGTTGAGGCCGCAGATGAGGTCTTGGCGGCGTCTGCAGCGCAGAGCGCAGAGGCGGCAATGCAAAGACCCCGCAGGTTGGTGTTGTATCGGACGTCTCACTGGACGCTTTTACCGAAGGAGCATCAGAAGAGCATCGAAGCACTGGCATTGCGACTAGCAGCGGATTTTTCCGAGTATCGCGAACAAGATGCCTTGCCGGAATTGGAGGCGCTGATAAGCCATCAAAAGATCGTTCATGCGGGCGAGACAGCCAGCATATTGGGCTGGTTAATAACGGAGCATGGCACCCTGTTGAGTGACACATTCAAGCGCTTTGTCGCATCGGGTTATGAGTACGCTGGATCCACGCTGGCCAAGTCGAAAGAGGTGATATACAGAGCGCGAGATAATGCGCATGAGTACATCCGCCCTGATGAGGTTTGGCTGACGCCCTCGGTCATGTCGGTGGCACCCTCAATAGAAACGGGAACCGGCGACCCGTTGTTTTGTCGCGCATGGACGGCGCTTGGCACGCCTTGCCTCACTATGCCAGTGTTATATGAGGATGCGTCAGGCTTGCCTTACGGCCCTCAGCTCATTATGTCGCCGGGTGCTGACCGACGACTAATCGAAGTGGGGAAGGTGGTCGCACAATTGATTGGTGAGGGAGAGTAGAGATGGCGAGCAACGCATCATTGTCGCAGGAGCAGCAACGTTACTATGAAGCTGCGAAGGCGCTTTTGGACAAGGACAAATTGCAGTCCCTGTTATTCAGGTTAACGGATATTCATAGCCCGACTGGATCCACTCAGGCCGCCTGCAGTATGTTGGTATCGCACATTCGCGACACGCTGTCGCTGGATGCCAAGGTTATGTCAATGGCAGGAGAGTCGGCTGCAGGTTACGCCCGGCTTAAAGGCGCAGGTGGAGGGGCGAATTTATTGCTTTATGCCCCGATAGATACCCATCTGGAGGGTGATAATACTGATGTGCCTTGGGTTGGGCCAAAGGTGACTGCAGACCTGCTGCCCGAGGCGAAAATGGTCGGCGATTGGGTGTTCGGTTTGGGTTCGTCGAATCCTAAAGCGATGGTTGCGACGCTGGCGGAGGTATTTCGGTGCGTTCGGGAAGCGAATGTGCCGTTGCTGGGCGATTTATCTCTGGGGTTTGCGGATGGCGGAATGCCGGTCACGATTCCAGAACGAGGCAACGCGGGCATGTCTCACGGCGTTTTGCATTTGCTCAACCGTGGTGGATCTC
>CAZGUB010000075.1:0-6321 GCA_964528935.1 uncultured Flavobacteriaceae bacterium
GCTTCGAGTTTTAGACTGTCTTTGGCCCTCATAGCAGTTTTGAGTTCGTCAGAAAGGTTGGTTAATAAAGACATAAAAGGTTAATCTACGTTGTCGTGTAAAAAAGAATTGTTGGAGCGCAACTGAATCTCATCGTTCTCGTCACTCTCAAGGGTCATACCGGAATTGTTGGATGTTGTCTTGGGAGTGGAAGATTCAATATCCATTCCCATTCTTTTGTAGGCAGGTTGTTTTTCAAATTCATCAATTTTGTGAGCACTATGCTTAAAAGCATGATTGAATTTTTTTAGGTGTTCCTTTCTTTTTTCATTTTCCTTACCTACTGTCTCTCTGATGGTTCGATCAAAAGGGGAGTCGTCGGCCGAATCTGTTGTGGACTCTGTTTGTTTGGAAATGGGGGTTTCCTCATCGGTTTGAACCACATCAAATTTAAATGTTACTGCTTCCTCCAGCAGTTCTTCAGTATTGCTTGGTGTGGATTGATCAACTTCATTTTCGAGTTCGTGTACTACTTTTTCCTCCGATCCTTGTTCGGCATCATCGATGGGTAGACTAAAATCAAACATAAATTGATTTTCTTCTTCGGCTTGGACTTGCTCCATTTCTACAATTTCCAGCCCCAAAGTCTCTTCGTCCAAATCGTTGATGATGAAGTTGTCTTCCTCGGCCTCTGAGGATGTTGCTTCAACGGCCTCGACAGGCTTCTCCATTTCAGAGGGATCCTCATGGGCCAGCAATTCATACACCACTTCCATATTATTGATTTCCTCTGGGGTCATCACGTCCTGATTCTCTGTTTCTACTCCCAATGGTTCTGGCACTACTGTCTCTGAAATCACAGGGATGGAAAAGAGTTCTTGAGCGTTAGAAGAGGTGATTTCCTCCTCCAGAGAGTCGTCAACAGGGGTTTGTTCGGTTGGTTCTGTGGGCCTGCTTTTCTCCTCTTCCGGATCGTTAAGCTCATAAACGGTCTCCGATGAGGAATCGCCCATCAGGTCTTGCTCCAAGGTTTGATCTTCTTCCAGACTATGAATGATTTTTTTGGCTTCGGTGTTGACAATTTGATGTTGTTGGTCGGCTCCAAAACCGGTAGCGATAATGGTAACGGCGATGGCATTTCCTATTTTGGTATCTTCCCCGATTCCCATAATAATATTGGCATTGTTTCCCGCCTCGTTCTGAATGAAATCGTTGATTTCTCCAATCTCGTCTATGGTTATTTCTTCGGAACCTGAAACAATCAGTAGGAGTACATTTTTACATCCAGAAATCTTATTGTCATTGAGTAAGGGGGAATCCAAAGCGTTAACGATGGCCTCTTGTGCCCTGTTGGTGCCGCTGGCATTTCCGGAACCCATGATGGCCGTACCGCTATCTTTGAGTACAGTTTTGGCATCTTTAAGGTCTATATTTTGTCTGTAGTGATGGGTAATGACCTCGGCAATTCCTCTTGCAGCGGTAGAGAGGACTTCATCGGCTTTGGAAAAACCGGCTTTAAAACCCAAGTTGCCATAGACCTCCCTAAGTTTGTTGTTATTGATCACAATCAGAGCATCGACGGATTTTCTGATGTTTTCCAATCCTTTTTCGGCTTGTTCAACACGTAGTTTTCCTTCGAACTGAAAAGGCATGGTCACAATTCCTACGGTGAGGATATCCATTTCCTTGGCCATATTCGCGATTATGGGGGCGGCTCCCGTTCCGGTTCCTCCTCCCATTCCAGCAGTGATAAAAACCATTTTGGTTTGGGTCATCAATAGGTTTTTGATGTCCTCAAAACTTTCTTGAGCGGCCATGGCACCCACATCGGGATTGGCTCCGGCTCCCAATCCCTCGGTCAAGGTGGCCCCCAGTTGGATTTTGATGGGTACCGAGCTCTCGTTTAGGGCTTGTGCATCGGTATTGGTGACCACAAAGTCTACACCATTGATCCCCTGCTGGAACATGTATTCTATGGCGTTACTGCCTCCTCCTCCAACCCCAATGACTTTGATGACGTTGCTTTTGTTTTTGGGTAAATCAAAACTAAAATTATGTGTCATTTCAGATTCCATGTAAAACTGTGTTATGCGTTATCTAAAAATTCTTTAAACTTTTCCACCCAGCGTTCCAATATGGTTTTTCTTCCGGACGACATGGGATTGGCCAGGCCGGGTCTGGGGGTATCTCCAGCTATTTCTTCCTCAGAAAATTCATCGGTGTCTTTGATTTCTTCCTGAACTACTGTTTTTTCCTTCAAATCCAGGGCGTTCATCAATAGTCCTACAGCAGTAGCGAGTATAGGGCTGGTCTGGGACTTTTGGGTATCGCCCGCCAAATGTTCTCCGGGATATCCGATTCTAGTATCCATTCCGGTAATGTATTCCACCAGTTGCTTCAAATGTTTTAACTGGCTTCCTCCTCCGGTGAGAACTACACCACCTATGAGCTTCTTTTTTTGGTCATCGTGACCATAATTTTTGATCTCTAAGTAAACCTGTTCCATGATTTCTACCACACGTGCATTGATGATTTTGGACAAGGTTTTTAGCGAAATTTCTTTAGGCTCCCTACCCCTAAGACCAGGGATGGAGACGATCTCAGAGTCTTTGTTTTCTCCGGGCCAAGCAGAACCGAATTTTACCTTGAGGAGTTCGGCTTGTTTTTCGATGATGGAACAGCCCTCTTTGATGTCTTCTGTGATGACATTTCCTCCAAAGGAGATTACTGCAGTATGGCGGATGATGCCGTCTTTGAAAATGGCAAGGTCCGTAGTTCCGCCACCGATGTCTATCAAGGCTACTCCGGCCTCTTTTTCTTCTTGGCTCAAAACTGCCTCAGAAGAGGCCAAGGGCTCGAGGGTGATGTTTTCCATGGACAAACCGGCACTTTTGACACATCTGCCGATATTTTTTATAGAGGAAACTTGGCCTACCACCACGTGAAAGTTGGCTTCCAGTCGGCCACCGTACATCCCTATGGGCTCCTTGATTTCACCTTGGCCATCAACCTTAAATTCTTGTGGCAGCACGTGTATAATTTCTTCGCCGGGCAGCATGACGAGTTTGTAGACTTGTTGAATGAGACGCTCCACATCCTCCTGGGAAATGACCTCTTGGGCATTGGGACGAGTGATATAATCGCTGTGTTGCAAGCTTCGGATGTGCTGGCCGGCAATTCCTACCACCACTTCCTCTATGTCTTGACCTGAGACTACTTTGGCCTCCTCTACGGCTTGCTGAATGGACTGTATGGTTTGGGTGATGTTGTTCACCACTCCTCGATGTACGCCAAGACTTTTGGATTTTCCAATACCCAAGATTTCTACTTTTCCAAATTCGTTTTTCTTTCCTACCATGGCAACGATTTTGGTCGTTCCAATGTCTAGGCCTACAGAAATGTTTGAATGCTTCATGCTCGATGATTTAAGATCCAATAACTTGATTTTTAAATTTTAGTTTGATAAGACGGTACTCGTTATCAGAAGTTTGATTTTTGTGATAAGCGCAAAATACTTTCAGTTTTAAAAGTTTCTCGTCGATCTGGTTCAAGGTGCCAATTTCCACCTCAAAACCAAAAGACTTCATCTCAATGAAAAAAGAATTGGATCGGCAATAGACGGTCTTCAATTCTTTTCTAAGGAAAGGATCGGCCTCAATTTTTTTAAGAAGCTCCAAAAGGTCGTTTTTTTGACCATTGCCTAAAACTCCTTCGAAGACCGGAATATTGGGAACGTATTTTTTGGATGGTGGGATGGAGTCTCCTTTTTGATCTAAAAAATAGTAAGCTTCATTGGCTACTTTTACCATGGGTGTTTTTTCTAAAATCCTGATTCCTAAAGACCCTTGTTGAAAATGAAAAACCTCTGCATTATCTACAAAAGGATTACTTTCTAACAAAGCTTCAAGCATACTCAAAGCTAAGCTATCTTTGGCCTTCCATGGAAGTGCCCCTTTGTTTTGTATTAACAATTTATCAACGGAGGAGGGCTCCAAAAAGTGGGCCCCTAGGCCTTCAAATTCGATGGTTATTTTTTCTATCAATCGCCGGCCATTCCTGTAATGAGCAAATGCAGACACCAACAAGACTAAGATCATCAAGGAGGCAAAAAACAAGGTGTTTTTGATTCGCATATCAGGCTGTTTTTTTTAGTTTTTGAACGAGATTTCCGATGTCTCCTGCACCCAAGATCACCACCAAATCGGCATTGGAGTTTTGGACGGTCTCGAAAAATAATTCTCGAGGAATCATACTCCGTTTTTTGTTTTTCATCCGATCTGCTATGGTTTGTGAAGTAACACCAGAGATGGGTTTTTCTCGGGCGGGATAAATGTCCAACAGCACGATCTCGTCGAATAAATCCAAAACCTGAGCAAATTGCTCTTTGAAATCATGGGTACGAGAAAACAAATGGGGTTGGAATACCACCAGGTTTTTTTTGTTCGGATAAAACTCTTTTAAAGTTTGCCAAACAACTTTTATCTCTTCGGGATGGTGGGCATAGTCGTCGATTAAAATCTTATTTCCCAGTATTCCTTTTTCCATTCTGCGATGTATGCCTTCAAAAGTGGCCAGTGCAGGGATTGCTGTTTTAAGGCAAAAACCGGCAGTATCCAACAGAGCGATGGCGCCCAACGCATTCAAAAGATTGTGCGGTCCTATGGCACTCAGAAACACCTCCCTATAGGTGTGATTTGGAGTTACCAGATCAAAAACATATCCTGAATCTGTCGGGAGAATATTCTGGGCCTGATAGTCCGATTGCCGGTCTGTACCGTAGGAGATTCCCGGAATGGAAACACCTCGGGCCACTACCAATCCGCGGCTTGTCTTTTCGGAAAAAGTCACATAAGCTTTTTGCATACTGTTGAAATCTCCATAGCAGTCCAGGTGATCGGCATCGGTAGCCGTTATGCAAGTATAGTCGGGAGACAATTGCAAAAAAGATCGATCGTATTCGTCGGCTTCTACGATGGAATATTGATTACCTTTTTGGATTATATTGTTTTGATAAGTATTCATAATCCCCCCCAAAAATGCAGTAAATTCCAGTTTCAAATGATCAAATAGATGGGTTAAAATGGAGGCTGTTGTGGTCTTACCATGGGTGCCGGCAATTGCAAAAACCGTCGTGGACTCGGTAATTTCTCCCAATAGAAGCGACCGTTTTTTGATTTGATTACCTTGTCTCCTAAAGAACAAATACTGTGGGTGATCTTCGGGTAGGGCCGGCGTGTACACCACCACCACTTTGGTATGGCGAAAAATTTTTGGGATAGCCGAGACCTTGAAGTCAAACACTACCGGTATCCCTTTTTTGGTGAGCTTTTCGGTCACCAAGCTGGGAGTTTTGTCATATCCCATAACCGCATTGCCTCTGTCAAACAAGTATTGGGCCAAAGCCGACATACCGATGCCTCCGATTCCCAAAAAATAATACTTGTTACCTCTATATTCCATTTATAAGAATGCTTCTATATGATCTACAATATGTGCTGTTGCGTTGGGCTGGGCCATTTTTTTTAAGTTTTGGCTCAGCTGTTGCTGTTTATTGTCATTGAGAATTTGATCGAAGATATTTTCAAAATCACGATCCAAGTTTTTTTCTTCAACAAGCATAGCGGCCTTCTTTTGGGCCAAAGCATTGGCGTTGTGGTACTGATGATTCTCGGCCACATTGGGAGAGGGGATGAGCAATACAGGTTTTGCTACGCAACAGAGTTCGGACAGGGTGGCGGCCCCTGACCTGGAAATGACAACATTGGCGGCAGCATAAAGCAGATCCATCTCGGCAATGAAAGGAAAAACCATAACGCTATCAGACTGGTGTTTTTGGTATTGATCATAATACAATGAACCGCATTGCCAGATCAACTGAAGTCCTTTTTTATTAAAATATTGTAGCTTGGCTTCGACCAGTTGGTTGATTCTCCGGGCACCGAGACTTCCCCCCAACACCACCAAGGTGGGCTGGGAGAGATTCAGTCTAAAATAAGCCTTTGCTTGTTCTGGATTAGAATGGCCAGTAATTATGGATTTTCGAATTGGGTTTCCGGTTTGAACTATTTTTTTTGGGGGGAAAAATTTTTCCATACCACCATAGGCCACAGCAATGGTATTGACGGTTTTGGACAACAGCTTATTGGTGATCCCGGGATAGGAATTTTGCTCTTGGATCAGTGTTGGGATGCTGAACCAACGGGCCATAAAAAGGATGGGGCCGCTAGCAAAACCTCCGGTTCCTACCACCACATCGGGTTTGAACTTCAAGAGAATTCCTATGGATTTAAGCAAACTCGAAATCAACTTTATAGGAAAAAATAAATTTCTGATGGTCAGCGA
>CAZGUB010000076.1:0-6290 GCA_964528935.1 uncultured Flavobacteriaceae bacterium
ACGGTCGTAAACGTTTTGTCGGTCTATATCTTGTCCCGAAATGTAGGCACCTACCAGAGTTAAAAAAAGTAAAGACCATACTTTGGAAAGTTCAATCATCCAAACTTTTGAATAAGTCATGAATTTTATTTTACGATTTCGTAATGATTTTGAAATGTATTAAAATTAAACTTTTATATTGTTTGAGAAGAAAAAACCGAGGCGATAGATGAAAAATATTTATTACATTTTTGTGTTTCTTTTTGCGATGGGGTGTTCCCTTCCTGCCCCCAAACATTGGGTAGCCATTGGGGATTCCATCACCTATCTCAACGACCATTTGGATGAAACCGATAATAGAGTAACCAAAGGATATTTGAGCAGGGTCGAGGACTACCTGACTTATTTCTTGGTAACCAACAAGGGCTATAACGGGTGGACAGTAATCAAAATTGCCGAAAGATTTGACCGACTGGAGGTTCCCAAGGCCGACGTTTATACCATTTTTTTGGGAACCAACGATTGGTGGGCTGGAAATTCCCTCGGATCCATGGAAGATTACCAGAACGCTAGCGGTAATGCCACGGTAATGGGAGCCTACCGGCACATCATCGATAAAGTTAGATCATTGAATCCCGATGCGGCTATTATATTGATAACACCCATGCAACGGGTAGATTTTGTCTATGTGAACAACTATAAAAATAATGCCTATGGTTCGTACAAATCCAAAAAAGGCCAACATTTGGAGGCCTTTGCAGAGGGGATAAAATCCATAGGTATGGCCGAAGGTTTCAAAACCATAGATCTGTATCACCATCCTGCGCTGCAACACGAAAATTTGGTTCACTTCAAAAGGCTAAAAAATCCCGAGACGGGAACTTATAAAGACCATTTGTATCCTGATTTTATTGGCCTTTCTTTCGATCCCGAAATGGATATCTACCCCTATCCAAAAGAGGCGATCGACATGACCTACGATGGCCTTCATCCCTCAGACCAAGGGAATGAAGTCATCGCCAAGGCTCTAATTAAAGTATTTTCTAAACTTTGATTGATAAGCTAACAAGAGTATTACCGTATCCCAGAATAGACTTCTTTTCTAAATCTTTTTTGAAGGGCACCGTTAAAATCGCGCGCTCTGGTCATGAATAGACCAAAAAGATTTTTTTCTCGATCAATCCAAAAATGAGTATTGTGATAACCAGACCATCCAAAAATCCCTGCCGTTGCCCCCACACCATCTACCTCAGGATCTTCTAGAACAAAAACCGAGAAGCCATAGTAGAAGCCCAACTTGTCCGGGTCGGCATTGTCCTCCAAAGGATAACCTTCAGAGTGTTTCTGGGTCATCAGATCAATACTGCTTTCTTTGATGATACGCTTGTCATTGTAGTTACCGCCGTTGAGCAGCATTTGACAGAATTTGGCGTAATCGGAATAAGTAGAGACCAAGCCTTCGCCACCAAAATAGCTTTTGTTGTCTTTCTGATAGGTCATTTCGTCCAGCTCATAGGTATATCCTTTGAGATGACCTGAATTGATGAACAGCGGTTGGAAATTACTCCACTCATTGTTTTCAATGAAAAACTTGGTATGATGCATGCCCAAAGGATCAAAAAGGCTTTGCTTCATATAGTCATAAAGAGTCATGCCCGAGGCTACCTCAATGACCCTACCCAATAAGGCTTGATTGATTCCATAGCGGTATTTTGTTCCAGGTTCAAAATCCAAAACCAAGGAAGAAGCATCGTCACAAAAAGCCTGAAGATCGTTGTATTTGATGGTGCTGTGATAAGCTTTGTTTTCCTTTGGGGAATAATATCTAAACCCTGAGCGATGGGTCATCAAATGGTACACCTTCAATTCATTCTGACATTCGTAGGGGCCCTCGGAACCTTTACACTTCATGTTGGCAAAACTGGGAATGTATTTACTTACGGGGTCTTGAAGGTTGATCCTTCCTTTTTCGACTAAGGTCATGGCCGCTACAATGGTAATGGGTTTGGTCATAGACCATATGGGAAAAATGGTATTATTATTGATGTCTTTATCACCGGGATTTTTGGAATTCTGGATGTGATGATAAATCAGTTTTCCTCCTTGGTAAATTAGTGCGACATTACTACCGGTGAGGGCTTCTGTGATCAAGTCTTTTTGAAATGATTTTATGTTCTCAAACTGAGAGAAACAAAAAAGGGGAAACAATAGATGTAGCAATATTTTATTCATAAGGCTCAAATTGTATTTGCGATAAAACGCATTAAGATAAAAAATTGTACCCAAACATTGGGTTTCTGAAAAAAATATTCACTCCCTACTCGTTGATGGTAATGACACCGTACATGGCGTTGTGTATAGAACACTGGTAATAGTAGGTGCCAGCAGCTGTCGGCGTCCAGCTTACCGTTCCGTTTTCGGTTCCGTTATTTATAGCCCGATCGATGAGATTTTCGGTGCCTATTCCCTGAACGGTTTTGAGATAAAAGGGATGGCGGGAGGCATTTACATTAAAGTCAATTTTATCACCAACATTAAAAGTAATTGAAGGATCATTTCCAGTTACATTACCATTTCTGTCAGCTCCACTCAAATTATAGTCACTTAAATTAGACGCTGTTACATTAATGGTAAAAGCTGATGAAGCTGTAAATACAGTTACTATTCTTCCAATAGAGGTTGTGTTGCCAGCCGCATCTGTAACAGTATATGTAACTGTATAAGTCCCAGGAGTTGATGTGTCCACTGGATTAGTTGTTACAATAGAACTGGTGAGATCCCCACTAACATCATCAGTTGCTGTAGCTCCTGCGTCAGTATAGGTATCTCCCTCTATTATCCTTATAGAAGCAGATCCAATTATTGAAATTACTGGAGGGGTTGTGTCAGTTGAGGTGGTTGTTCCACCACCACCTTGATTAGGATTTGTTTCAGTTGTTGTATTATTTTCTACTGTTATTGTTCCACTTACAATAATTGTGGGACTTGCTACACTGAGCATAATGTTATAGTCAAAGCTACCAACTGAGTTAGATAAGGGAGTACCCGAGATCGTAATTTGGTTGTTATCAAGGCTCACTGAGATACCCTCGGGAAGGTTAGAGGAGCTGACACTAAGGGTTTCAGTACAGGTCGACCCAACAGTTACAGCTATCAAAATATTTTGGATTGAATCTCCTAAGCTTATTGTTTGATTAACATTGTCAGAGGTTAATTCCGTTTCAATTGTACAAGGTTTGGATGCTATGGTTGAGGATCCTGTATTAGAGGGGGCATTAGGATCTGTTGCTTCGTCATATGTTGGATCTTTGTCAGCCTCTATTTGTTCATTACACACCCCTGTCAGTTCTATATTAAAGCTGAGGTAGTTTTCAGTTAAAATAATATCTATGAGTATTCCAATTTTTGTCTCCCCTTGATATAGGCTTATGGAAGTCTCGGAATCAATTGTATACTGACCAGTAATAGTTTGAGTTTGGGTTATTATTGTAAATGAATAGTCAGATCTGAAGATAATATCCTCAATTTCGCAATCGACTGCTCTTGCAGATGGTGCCCGTTGGGAGCCAGGGCCTTTCTTTCTAATTTTCCATTTACCCACCGTATTGTTTTTTTCACTGTTATCGGGATCTACTACCGGGAGTATCTCTTCGAAAGTCGCGGTAACGGTTTTGGAGGCATCCATAGATACCTCCGTGGGATTGATAAATGATTTTTCAACTACTGCTGGGCTGTTATCATCGGAGGCTGTAGGAGTGATCCAGCTATAGAACATCCAGTTGTTTTGCGGATTGGCGGTCAAACGGATTATTTTTCCCGCATCGTAGGGGGTGGGATTTCTATTGCTGTTCACCACAGCCTGATCGATTTCACCATTACCGACCACTGCTACGGTAAGATCAAACTGTTTGATGATGAAATTGGCGGTGATGTTTTTATTTCCGTCCATCGTGAATGTCAAAGGATTATCCGTACTGGTAATCCCTCCACTCCATCCGTTGAACAGATAATTGGCCTGAGGCGTGGCCGTAATGGTTACAGCAGCGTTTTCGTTGTATGTCCCCCCCGATGTGCTTACACTTCCCCCTTGGGAGGCGTTCACCACTAGGTTGTATTGCTGAGGAGGAGGAGGGGTTGGTTCTGCTTCCTTACCACAAGAAACCAAAAAAAGAAGAAGCAAACCAAATGAAAATCGATACAAGCAAAAAATTTTATATAAATATATTAAATAAATTTTCTTCCAATTCGTAAACAAGCATTCAAGGGTCGAGCCCAAGGGCCAATCCACTACCGGAACGATTTATTGTCTAAAGTGAAAGATCATATCAATCAAAAATGGCTACATTTGGATGAAACCAAAAAAATTAAAACAATCTTAAACTGGAACATCTCCAAAGTACTTCGTTAATGGAAAATTTTTTCCGACACAAAAACTTTTACTAAACCTTATATTAAATTCTGATGAAAAAATTACGAAGTAGCGAATGGTTTGGTCACAATGACAAAATGGGCTTTGTACATCGTTCATGGATGAGAAATCAGGGGCATCCGGATCATATGTTCCAAGGCAAACCCGTGATCGGAATATGCAATACCTGGTCCGATTTGACTCCCTGCAATGCCCATCTTCGAGATTTTGCCGAGGTGGTCAAAAGAGGCGTTTACGAGGCAGGGGGATTCCCGCTAGAGTTTCCGGCCATGTCCTTGGGCGAGACCTTGATGAAACCTTCTACCATGTTGTGGAGAAATTTGGCAAGTATGGATGTCGAGGAAAGCATTCGCGCCAATCCACTGGATGGTATAGTACTACTCACAGGCTGTGACAAGACCACACCTTCGACACTCATGGGAGCATGCAGTGTAGATTTGCCTACTTTGATTGTGCCGGGAGGTCCCATGCTTAATGGAAAGTGGCGCGGTAAAACGGTAGGTTCCGGAACCTTGACTTGGCAGCTTTCAGAAGCCTTGTCCAAAGGAGAAATTACTGCCGAGGAGTTGCGTGAAGCCGAGTCCTGTTCCAGCCGAAGTGCCGGACATTGCATGACCATGGGCACTGCCTCCTCCATGGCATGTACGGTAGAGGCCTTGGGGCTTACCTTGCCCAATGCGGCGGCTATTCCTGCGGTAGACTCACGAAAAAAGGTAATGGCCCATTTGGCCGGAAACCGCATTGTTCAAATGGTCAAAGAAGATCTTAAATTGTCAAAAATTCTTACCCGCGAAGCCTTTGAAAACGCCATCAAGATCAACGCCGCTATCGGCGGTTCTACCAATGTGGTATTACACCTTTTGGCCATAGCCCGAAGACTGGAAGTGCCCCTGAGCTTGGAAGATTTTGACACCATTGCCAGTCGACTTCCCATGATTGTCAATCTTATGCCGGCAGGAACCTATTTGATGGAAGACCTGTTTTATGCCGGAGGCCTCAATGCCGTCATCCGTGCTATGAAAGAACACCTCAAACCTGCGCTTACCATCAGCGGTAAGTCATTGGCCGAAAATGCCGAAAATGCAGAAAACCTCAACAAAGAGGTCATTGGAGATCTTCAGAACCCTTTTATGAAAGAAGCCGGAATTGCTGTGCTCCATGGAAATTTGTGTGAAAAAGGGGCGGTGATCAAACCTTGTGCCGCAAGCCCTCACCTGATGAAACACCGCGGGCGAGCCGTTGTTTTTGATTCCATAGAAGATTACCACAAAAGGGTAGACGACCCCGAGCTGGATATTGACAAGGATTGCGTGATGGTGCTACAAGGAGTAGGACCGGTGGGTTACCCGGGCATGCCCGAAGTAGGCAACATGACTTTGCCCAAAAAGATTTTGGAACAAGGCGTCACCGATATGGTGCGAATTTCGGATGGCAGAATGAGTGGTACTGCCTATGGAACAGTGGTATTGCACGTCGCCCCCGAATCGGCCATTGGTGGAAATTTGGCCTTGGTCCAAAATGGCGATATGATCGCTTTGGATGTAGCCAATCGCAGCTTAATACTGGAAGTTTCCGAAGCGGAATTGAAACAAAGAAGAGAAAAGTGGACCCCTCCCCAGCCCCTTGCTGACCGCGGCTACGCAAAGCTATATATCGAAACAGTCAATCAGGCAGATGAGGGTTGTGATTTGGAATTTCTCAAGGGAGGTTCCGGATCGGAAGTCAGCAGAGATTTACATTAAAATATGATACTTTTTATTCTACTTTTTGTTGCCATTTTATTGATCATTTTTTTGACCAGTCGTCAAAATTGGCATCCATTTATCGTTTTGTTGATGGTCAGTATAGGCTATGGTCTGGCCAGCGGAATGTCCACCGATCT
>CAZGUB010000077.1:0-6266 GCA_964528935.1 uncultured Flavobacteriaceae bacterium
AATCAAACCTGAAGGTTTAGACATCACTACCCAAGGGGACCAAGTCAAAGCAGAAGCATTTCAGTCGGTTTGCGAGCAGATGATGAAAAAATTTCCCAAAGCCAAAAAAGTGATAACCACCCTGAGGGGATCTATTTCTGCTTCTCACAATACCTGGGCGGGCATACTTTTCGACGGTAAAAATATTTTTACCAGTCCCGAATATCAAATTACACATATTGTCGATCGCGTCGGGGGAGGGGATTCCTTTATGGGCGGGTTGATTTATGGTTTGTTGCAATATCCCAATGACGATCAAAATGCTCTGAATTTTGCTGTAGCAGCTTCCTGCTTGAAGCATACCATTTTGGGCGACGCAAATTTGGTGACTGTAGAAGAAGTAGAAAAATTAATGAGCGGTGACGCCAGTGGCCGCGTAGCGAGATAAATTATGGTAAAGTTTACGCGTTTGGAAGTGGCCGCCAAAATGGCCGAAACAGGGATGTTACCTTTGTTCTATCACAGCGATATTGAAATTGCTAAAAAAACCCTTAAAGCTTGTTACGATGGGGGGGCAAGGCTACTGGAATTTACCAGCAGAGGAGATTTTGCCCACGAGATTTTTGCCCAACTCAATAAATATGTTTTGGCAGAATTGCCCGAGATGATCATGGGCGTGGGCTCAGTAACCGATGCCGCAGCAGCCTCGCTATACATGCAGTTGGGAGCCAATTTTATTGTCACACCGGTTTTGAGAGAAGACATTGCCTTGGTGTGTAACCGCAGAAAAGTATTGTGGTCTGCAGGATGTGGCTCGCTGACCGAAATTGCCAAAGCTGAGGAATTGGGAGGAGAAATTATTAAACTCTTTCCGGGAAGTACCTATGGTCCCGACTTTGTCAAGGCCATCAAAGGTCCACAGCCTTGGACCAGCATCATGCCCACAGGAGGAGTCAGTACCGAAGAGGACAACCTCAGGGGATGGTTCGATGCCGGAGTGACCTGTGTCGGTATGGGATCTCAACTGATTTCCAAGGAGGTATTGGCCAATCAGGACTACCAAGGGCTCAAAATAAAAGTTGCCGAAACCTTAGCCCTGATCAAAAAAATCAGAAAATAATTCAATTTTCATAAGATGACCCAAAATTACCAAGTTCGTTATGCCGTTGGTCAGAGAGAGACCTATCAAATGGATACCCAAGGACTAAGAGATGATTTCTTAATCGAAAAGGTCTTTGAAGTCGATGACATTAGCTGGGTTTATACCCACTACGACCGCTTTATGGTAGGTGGAGTTGTTCCCTTCCAAAACCAAGTTTTTCTCGATACATTACCGCCCTTAAAATCGGATTATTTTTTGGAGAGAAGAGAATTGGGAATCATCAATATCGGGGGAAAAGGAATCGTCTCCGCCGATGGTGTTTTGTATGCGCTCGATTATAAAGAAGCCCTCTATTTGGGGAAAGGGGTTCGGGAAGTTTACTTCTCTAGTGAAAACGCAGAGCAACCGGCCAAATTTTACCTAAATGCAGCACCCGCACATCAATCCTATCCCAATAAAAAAGTAGGCATCAAAGAAGCCGAAATGGTAGAATTGGGATCGGCTGAAACCGCCAATGCCAGAACCATCAGAAAACTAATCGTCAACAGTATCGTTGACACCTGCCAGTTGCAAATGGGCATGACTGAACTAAAGCCCGGTTCGGTATGGAATACCATGCCGGCACATGTCCACGATCGCCGGATGGAAGTATATCTCTATTTTGAAGTGCCCGATGACCAAGCGGTCTGTCATTTTATGGGAGACCCACTACAAACCCGACACCTTTGGTTGGCCAACGAGCAAGCTGCCATTTCTCCTCCTTGGTCTATACACGCTGGATCGGGAACATCCAATTACACTTTTATTTGGGGCATGGCCGGTGAAAACCTAGACTATGGCGATATGGATACTTGTGCTATTCCCGCTTTGAGATAAAAAAATCAAAGACTATTGATCCCCACAGCGTCTCAGATCAGACTATTCTTGGTACAACTTAGCGTGTAATGCTTTGAGTGTTTCCGTTGGCATTTTTACAATTTCCCGATCGTAGGTCATCAAGCCATTGATTTCGCCTTCTACATCCGTAGTCTGGGTATATACTGCGGCAGAAAGTCCGTTTTTTTCTTTCATAGACACAATCTGTTCGAATTTGTATATATAGTTTTTCAACAATTCCTCCGTGGAATAATAGGTTTGGTACCCCCAATTTCTCATTTCGGGATTCCAAAGGTGCTCTTTGATGGGGTAGCCAATTCCTCCAAATTCACCAACTACAGAGGCACGGTCTAGGGTGAGGGGGGCCACAGTAAGATCGACCTGGTAGGTGTGGATGTCGTAGACATCACCACAGGGTCGTAGGGTCCAACCACTGGTAGGGTTGACCAAGCGGTGCGGGTCGAGTTGTTTTACCATGTCGGCAATTCGGCAAGTGTCGAATTGACCCCAGCCCTCATTGAAAGGCACCCACATGACAATGCTCGGAGCGTTGTAATGGATATCAATCATGCGCCGAAGTTCCCATTCAAATTGAGCAGCATCAGCACTTCTTCGATTCAAATCTTCATCTTCATGATGAATCCTTTCCAAAGCTTTGTAAATGTTGTCTTTTCGATTGGTTTTTTCCATTTCTTCTGCTGTCTTCAGGGCCAGTCTGTTGTAGGAAGGCATGTCCTGCCACACCATGATTCCCAATTGATCACAGTGGTAATACCAACGGTCGGGTTCAATTTTGACGTGTTTTCTAATCATGTTGAAGCCCATGGCTTTGGTCATTTCTATGTCGTATCTCATCGCTTGGTCAGAGGGTGGAGTAAGCAAGCCATCCGGCCACCATCCTTGATCGAGGGTTCCGTAATGGAACAAGGGTTTGTTGTTTAGGAACAGATATTTCACCCCTTTGTGGTTGCCCAAACTGATTTTTCGCATGCCAAAGTAGCTGTTCACCTGATCGATTATTTTACCCGCGGGATTCATCAAGCTCATTTTTACATCGTACAAATGGGGGGTGTCCGGAGACCATAAATGGGGATTCTCTATAGTAATAGTCATAGGACTATCGGGTTGGGTTTCTCCCGAAGCCACTTTTTGTCCGTCAAAATAAATATCTGCCATCACCTTGTACCCTGCCACCATAGCGGTATTCCCCAATGGCAAAAGGGTTACGCTTCCGCTGTCGATGTCAGTGATTGTTTTTACTTCTTGAAGGTGGCCCTCTGGGGAAACTGCTTCCAGCCATACGGTCTGCCAAATTCCACTCACCGGAGTGTAGTAAATACCGCTGGCATTGATTTGCTGTTTGCCTCGCGGTTGGGAGCTAAAATTGGTTTCGTCCTCTACGGCGATTACAATTTTTTGTTTTCCACCGGTTTTTAAGTAGGGGGAGATGTCAAAAGAAAATCGATCAAAGCCACCTTTGTGTGACCCTACCCAAGCGTCGTTTACCCAGACCGAACAGTGGTAGTCCACGGCCTCGAAATTTAGGATAACCCTTTTTGTATGCCAAAGGTTGGGGAGGTTGAAGTATCTTCGGTACCACATCCGGTCTTGGGGATTGATTTCTTTTCCTACACCCGAAAGTGCCGATTCAAAACTGTACGGTACCAGTATTTTGCCTTGATAACGTTTTGGAGCAGTTGAGTTGTTTTTTTGAATTGAATACTCCCACAATCCATTGAGATTTTTCCAATCGTCCCTTTCGAATTGAGGTCTTGGGTATTCTTGCCATACATTTTCGGGGGTCACGGTTTTTGCCCATTGACTTGAGATCTTGCCTTGTACAGCTGCCCATTTTTGAGCCTGAAGGCTGGAAACAATCAAAAGAAAAATGAAGAGAAGTTTGGTTTTCATGTCCTACTTTTTAGTGTTATAATGTATAAAAAAGTAATGTTAATCAAAACATTTTTTTCAATCAATGGGGTTTTTGACAATTCTTTTTTAAATCAAAAAACTTTATATTGTAATGATAATTTTCAATTATGGAAATGTTTACTTCATTGTGGAAAGAGATTGTCAATTTTTTTGGGGTCAGCAACCTCTTTAATATTTTAAATTCTGGCGACTATAGTTCTTTTCTGACCTATGATGGTGTCGTGGCGGTTATACAGCCCATCATCCCCCTACTTTTGCTTTTGGAATTTATCGTAGGCATGGTTTATAAGAAGCCTCAGATCAAGGTTTATCAAACCATCTTTTTAATCTATGTCTTCAATCGCTTTGTCGGTCGTTTTATTTCCATCGCGATGGTGACACTATGTATCGGTTTTTTTCAGCAATTTTCTCCTTTTCAGACGACCATGAATTGGTATTGGTTTGTCTATGGCTACGTGGTTTGGGAATTTGGTCATTACATCTATCATTTTTTAGGTCATAAAGTCAGGATTTTTTGGTGTCTTCATGCTACCCACCATACCCCCGAGGAGATAAATTTGAGCGTATCCCATGCCCATTTCTTTCTCGAGGCACCCTATGCAGATACCATCAGAACTACCGTATGCATATTGCTTGGGGTACATCCTGCCCTTTTGTTTGTGATCATGTTCGTCGATGGCACTTATGGTGCCTTCATTCATATCGGTGAAAATATGCTTAAAGATGCCCGGTTGGGCTTTTTGAAAAATATCATTCTGACACCTTCACATCATCGGGTACATCATGCCCGAAACCCCTTATATATCGATACCAACTACTGCAATCTGCTCAATATTTGGGATCGGGTTTTTGGAACCTATCAAAACGAGGACAGGAAAATAGACATCGATTACGGCATCACCAGAAAAATCAATTCAGGTAATTTTATCGAGGTATATTTCGGGGAGTTTATCGCTTTGTTCAAAGATGTTATTCGAGCTCCCGGACTCGCAAACAAGTTGGGCTATATCTTTCTCCCTCCCGGATGGGATCACAACGGAAACCACAAAACCGCAAAAATGATAAGGGAGGAGTACCTTCAAAAAACAGAAAAACAAATTATTTAACAGCAACATTATGGTCAATAGAAGAAAATTCATCAAAAAAACAGCATTGGCATCAGGGATGGCACTGACAGCTTCAGGATCCGGTTTTGGTATCCTTTCATGTAAAAACGAACAGACCCCCTTGGTAGGTCATGGAGATTTTACTTACCAAGTAGACAAAAACTGGGGGGTTCAGGATCCCAGCCAGTTTCCCGTAAATGATTGTCACGAAATGGTCATGGACAAAAAGCAACGGCTGATAATGACCACTACCCATCCCAAAAATAATATTTTGATCTACGATCGATCGGGAAAAATATTGGAAGCCTGGGGAGCTGAATTTCCCGGTGCCCATGGTCTGACCAGGGTGGATGAGGGCAGTGAAGAATTTCTATTCATAACCGATCCCAAGACCAACAAAGTGTGCAAAACAGATTTGAAAGGTAAAATAATTATGACCTTCAATGCTCCGCAGGAAGTCCAAGACTACGAAAATCCCCATCAGTTCAAGCCCACAGAGACAACGGTGGGCCCCAACGGAGACATTTACATCGCCGATGGCTATGGAAAGGATTTTATCATACAATACGATGCCCAAGGAAACTACATTCGCCATTTTGGCGGACATGGCAAAGGAACCGACCAATTTGAATGCTGTCACGGCATTACGCTGGATCAACGCGATCCTGCCAATCCTTCCCTTTTAATTACCTCCAGAAGTGCCAATGAGTTTAAAAGATTCACCCTCGATGGAAAGCATCTGGAAACCATCTCCCTGCCAGGGTGTTACATCTGCCGTCCCGTCCTCAAGGGCGACCTTATTTATTTTGCCGTTATCATTACCAACCAATGGGATTCATTCGACGGCATGCTTGCTGTCTTGGATCGAAACAACAAAGTGATTTCTCTTCCCGGAGGAAGTGCTCCGGCCTATCAAGATGGTGCTTTGGTGCCACCGGTTTACGACCAAAAAACCTTCCTCAATCCCCATGATGTATGTGTGGACAACGATGACAACCTCTACGTTCCCCAGTGGAATTCCAACAAAACCTATCCACTTAAACTAACACGTGTATAAGAATTTTTTGAAACAAAAAATCAGCTTATGAAAGTCCATAATGAGCATTTAACACGGCTAAGACCAATACTCACCGACATAATTAAACTCTCATTATCAATAACTTACAAAATTTTAAACAGATGAAAAAAATAGGAGGCTTATTAGTACTTGTTTTCACTCTTTTTTCCTGTCAAAACCAAGGAATAGAACTTTTTAATGGCAAGGACCTGAG
>CAZGUB010000078.1:0-6047 GCA_964528935.1 uncultured Flavobacteriaceae bacterium
GAAGCAGACGGTCACCATCAGCAAAGCGTTTTTGCGCTAATCGTTTCGCGTCCTTCATTGCAGACTTCTGTTGTTGGTGCGCAAAGTAAGGAGCCAACAAGCGGTGATCTAACATTGATTCGTTGGGGAACAGGCGCTCAAAAGCTGCGCGGTAGGCTTGCTGAAATTGCAACGTGCGCCCGGTTAAATCAAATTCCTGTTGCGCATACAGCTCGGCGTAACGCTGTTCTTCCTGCGGAGACTCTGCAAACATCCCAAGCGCTAACAATGGGTCAAGGTCGGGACTCCATTTTCCTAATGGGCCACGCATTAAATCGAGATAACGTTGATACTCTTCTTCATCCAATCTCCACCGTTTCGCCAAGGTCTGTAACTCAATAGTTCGGCTGATCGGCGTTTCAGTACTGGGGGTTTGTGATGTGTGCGTTACAGTCTCATGCGTATCCGCAATCGCTGCGCCGGAAATAGACGAAAGTAAAATCAAGCCTATCGCTAAAGTGCAATGGTGATTCACGGTGTTACCTCTCGCTGAATCCATAAACGGTAATGTTCATCAACGAACTGACTGGCTTCAAATGCGGTTGGCAGCGTTTCAGGATTAACAGGCGGGATTTTCAGCACCGTGCCTGCCAATAGATGATTCATATTGCCATTGCCAAACGCATGGGGATTTACGCGAAAGAGATGAACCAGCACCTGGTCGATTGTCATGCCCGAAAGGTCGAGCTGATTGGCGATGTGACTTAAACTATCGCCCCGCTGCACCGGCCCGTAGGTTTGGTGTTCTTGCTGAGCGGCTGAAACTGCCCCCGGCTCTTTCGACGGCAATGAGGTTATTTCCTTCTGATCCAACCATTGTTGTTTGGCTATCTCCCTATCTTCAGCTACAGCAAATTGACCAAACCCTTCACGCAACTGATAGCGCACTGAACGCTTAACCGGATTGATTAGAGGTCGAAAACTTTTCCCGCCCAGGGTGATCAAAGCATCCATTAACGTCATTGATCTCAAATTCCGATGCGGTTCGGGAAGTGTCAAAATCAATAGAAGGTACTGTTCATTGGCTTCTGATTGTTCATCTGCCTCATGAGAGCCGTCCAATTGAAACCCATAGGGTCTCAACAGGAAATCCAACGCCCCTCCTACCGTGGTAACTTTCTCAGGTACTCGGATATCGACAATGCTTTTCAGCAGGTCGGTTTTTGCAACCTCAGGCCCCACCTGAACAGTGAGATAGCGACTCTCAAGAATACGACTATCCGTCGTGTCCGTAGTGTTTGCCTGCACCGTTAATGGAAGAGCGAAGACTATCGTCAGTATCGCCCCCCACCTGCCAATCACTGTCTCTCGCATGAATACCACCATTCATCCAATCATTAAAAACGGTCACCAGATTAGTGATGGCAGCTTGCTAGTGGCAGCAAAAAGCTTTCATGGACAAAAGAAAGAATAGGATTGATCGATTTTCAAGGAGTGAGGGAGAAGTAAAAATGATAAAGGCCTGACGGGAGTCAGACCTTTATCGTGGGTGCTACACAGCAGGTCAATTGGCAAAAGCCAGTTGATCGCTAACTTCTAGTCGCATAGCCGGTGTTGGCTGCCAGTGCTTCAGTACTACGAGGGTTTCCCACCGTACACTTGAGACACCTATCATCGACGTTTCTGTCAACTGACCTTGCAGCTGTGTTAACAACGCGCGGGTACTGTAACTTTCTGAGATTGTGCCTTCGGCACTGATACTCAGAATATTTTCCTCAATGCCTATATCGATATAGCCTGTATCGACAAACTCTGTTTCTCGTAACTTGCTGAGAACAGATCGCACAACAGCATTATCGGCATCTGCTTTGAGTTTTACTGCACCTCGCATTTCCAGGTACTCCATCATCTTTCTCCTCATCATTGAATGAACAAGAGAAAGATGTCCCTACGGGAAATCATTTCTCCCGTAGGGGTGGTATAACTGGCTAACGTATCAGCGGTTGCTTGCAACGTTTTCGAGCCACACCGATTGATTGGCAGCGTAACTGCCGGGTGCTATTGAGACTGCAATAGCCACAGTGTGATTCATCATGAGGATTCAGCGTCAAGGAGGAACGCAGGCGTTAGCCGAGTAGTCCTTGGTGCGATTGACCATTCTCACCCTTTCAAAGGGGTTGCAGTGATGCTGCAACCCCTGCTACCGGCGAGGGCAGGAAGGTCTAGCGGCCAGGGCAGCGCCCGTTGAGCGTAATTCCTGAATGATTGCTTATCTTCCTAAATACACCGCCGTGATTTGCTCACGCTCATGACCGAGTTCCTGAGAAATCGCCCAGCGGGCTACCTGATCATTCGCGCGTTCCTCTTCACTGAGCTCACTGCTAGATAGGCCACCACAGGCAGGTGACTGTTTTCCAGTGAGTTCGTAATATCGCTCTTGCGCATAGCGGTGACGCAAACCATGCAACTTGGATAGCCCTGCCTTTTGCGTCTCACGTTCATAGAGTCGCATTTGCTGGACATACATCAGGTGAGATGGAATCAATGAGCCTTTCCCTGCTACCAATCGCGCGCGCCTGAGAACATCTCGCTGCTCGTCGGTACGTATAGGGATTTCCCGTGCCCGCCCTCCTTTACACCAGGTAGATTTCAGGCGAATGTAGGTATTTCGGTCTGCGTAGTCCGGACTGAACTTGATCGCTTCTTCCCGGCGCAGGCCAAAGACTTTTTGAAGTTCCAGACTAATTCTTAAATGTGGATCGCTGATTTTTTCAAGCAGCTCCTGATCCAGGTCACGCGCTTTCGACACGTTAGTAACAAAGACCCGAGAGTCAATGCCGTAATAGGCATTGTCCTTAGCCACGACATTTTTCTTACCGATTTTTTCAGCCCACCAACGCAATGCGGCGAGACGATTTTTGATCGTACCGGGGGTTAGCCCTTCTTCGAGGTATTTAGCGACCAACGCATCAACATGCTTAGGCTTTAGAGATTTTGCCTCCATTCGCCGATAGCCCAACTCATTAAGGTGATTCGCCATCGTTTGTAACAACTGGAAACGTTCAGCCTGAGTACTACGGCTGCCATCCTGATTGCGCTGACACAAATCCTTTAATTGGTAATTGAGATCTTTCACAGACAACTCCTCGTCGAGAATTAAAGCGTGGTCACATTCTCGAAAAAGAAGACGTACTGAGTCGTTAGTTAACCTTTCAAGGCCGAAGGAAATAATCTTCAAGGATTTATTAATGTATCTATCTGATGCCAATAGCCGACACCCAAGCAAAATAATTATTGAACCAACGGAATTCTGCGAAGGGCTGATAGGTCATGCGCTACAGATAGATTCGTTTGTGTCTAATCGTTCCAGTCAGGTTTGTTGTCCGTTCCTTACCTGGGACGACTGTTCTGAACGGACAAGTTGCCCTATGGAACAGACGTGCGACCGTTCAGAACAGTCGTCTTCAAGCTGGAACAGTGCGGTGTTAAAGTTTCGGTCAGTGTTTATGACTGTCCAACCACCACGGTGGATGGAGAAGCAATCTCAAAATCAGATTGCTAACGTCACGGGACACCACTCCCACAAACCTGAATAGCGGCATAACCAACAATGCCAATTCCCGGATGGGTACGACAGGGTTTCGTTTTCACGCTTTAGACAGCTTTACTTTCTTTTGCCAGGCATTTCTCCTCTGTTAAGTGATAAGCCACTCATCGCGGTTGCGTGAGTCAACTTGAAAAGCCCTTTCGAGCCGGTTTGCTATTGAGAGTGCAATAGCTACACATGGAATCTGTATTATTAGTGAAGCGAAGAAAATCCACCCTAATAATGCTTTCGTCATGTTAGGAATATTTATAGAGATCAGTATTTATGGGGATTAGCGATGATTTTCACCCCACGTCACTGCATTTATTTTGCAGTGACGTGGGGTACTAAATCCGATAAAAGCTCGATCTCAACATATAGCACTAATGCTCGAAATATATTTCTTTATGGACTGAAACAAAAAGTGTGACTATCGACTAACCATACCGCTAATGTGCTCGTGACTCTTTCGGAAACCAAAACATGAACGACACCACAGCGGCTATTGATGACCGCGAACTCACTACCAAAGAGGCGGCCACCCTACTCGGCTTGTCGCCTAGCACACTGAGAAAATGGCGCTGTACTGGAGAGCGCCCAGAATTACCCTGGTGTAAGCGGTTTCGCAAAGTTTTCTATCTGGAATCCGAGGTCATTCTTTTCAGGGAAAAAAATACTACATCCAATTGCGATGAAACCTACGTCTAGCTGTTATTTCAACCATTCTGGAAGTATCTTGATTTAAGTATGTTGGCGTTTACCGGGCTTGGCCGGGTTCGCTAATCGCTCATTCCCCGTTGGGGAACTGCCGCCCTATCAATCCCTAACGCTTCAGCCCTCCAGGCTGCAAAATCATCGAAACAGTTTTCCTCACCTTCATCCACCTCTCAGCCAAATATCAACCCAGATGCTCAAGCTACTTTGCTAAGGGGCCTTGCCCCTCGCGCATTGCAAGTGCAAGGCCCCGCGCTTCCTCACCCGTTCAGATTCCTTCGCGTTGCTCAGTCACTTAGCTGCGGCTTCCGGTGAGCCACTGGCCATTTGCTACCCCCACGCTTCGCCAGCGGGTCAGGAGCGCAGGCCGCAGACGCTGCGCTCAAATGAAATAGTTAAAGATCAAGGGGAAGTGAATCTATGAATACTGCTGAGGATATGAAACGGGCATATGAACAAGCTCAGGTACAACTACAAAGTATCATCGATATGGTAGGAGCGTTGAATACCGAGGAAGAAGCCGAGCTTGAACAAGCTAAGCAGAGAATATATGAAGATCCACTTTCTATTCAGGTGAGATCCGACTGGTACAACGCGGGCAATAGTTCTGAAATCGAACCAGCTGAGTTTATGATTTTGCTTTGTACTGGGGGACCAGCCACCAGGATCATCGGGACATTAGGCCAATTCAATGAACCAGTTGATGCTACTCTACAATTTCAGGATTGGTTCATGCCATGGACAGATTATGCCTGTGATACTGACGAAGCAGTGGCACTCGTTAAGTACGCCCAGGAATTTTGGTTTGGTGACTAAGAATCAGCGTTACGGATGACACCAGCAACCATCGCTCTCGCTATCAAAAAATCTAACATCTACCTTTTCACCTAGCTCATCCGTTATAAGCTGCGCCACACGTGTACAGTAGCCCTGATCATTTCCAAATACTGAAAGTGCTACTTTTTCGATCCCTGATTTAGCGATTCTACGCAAAATATGGAGGTCATGTTCTCCAAAGCCCCAACCGTATACGACTAGCTCAGAGGGTAAATTGGCCAATACTTCGCGATAAACGGTGTTGAGGTAATAGCTGCCCTGAATGGATTTTATTTTCTGCTGGCTGGTCCCTTCACTAACAAATAGCGGGACATAACTACCGGCCTCCCATTTATTTAAAATTTGGTCGAGCAGACTAATCCCTCCCGAGGTTATTTTCCTTTCGTTTTCTATCTTGTCTCTGGCCAGCACCAAACTTCCATGAGGATAGAAAACTAGGGTGCAAGACTGTTCTCCACCAATCGGATCGCGAAAACGAGACCAATCATCGTCGAACTCTGACTGCAAGAAACAGTCTTTAAAAGCATGGCGATCCTGAATATCCAATCCATACATCATCGCCCAATAAACAATCAGGTCATAGTTCAATGGTATGACAGTGTTGAAACTTTTAAGAAAGTTATAGATATTCGGAATGCTTTCCGAGACATGCTCGTACTCAGAATGAATATCTCTAACTGCCGCAATTAGGCAGTCTCTTACATGCAGGTATGCTTGCTCTGTCTTTTCATCTTCAATCTTTAAGGATTTATTGACATTGGTCGCCTGCCATACAATTCTGAGAATAAGCTCAAAGTCATCTGTATGGAAAAAATCGAATAGGCTCTGAATATCTTCCGTTAGCAAGCCATTGTCAGTCGCATGCTCCTTCAATGACCCATAGGCAAAACTATCGTCAATTGCGATACTTGCTCCGTTCCCCAGCAAGATT
>CAZGUB010000079.1:0-5953 GCA_964528935.1 uncultured Flavobacteriaceae bacterium
ACTGTCTTTTTTTGCCACACAATTTTGCAGCATATAAATCCCGTTTTTATCATCTGCATTGATCAAAGCAAAAGCTGTTTCGGTCAGACCATTAAAAAGGATTTTTTTGGTATCTCTATAATCTTGAAAAGAAGGGTGATAATCCAAATGATCGTGGGTGAGATTGGTGAAAATAGCCCCTTTAAATTTCAATCCGGCGATGCGTTTTTGATCTATTCCATGGGAAGACACTTCCATAAAACAATAGGAAATTCGTTGGTCCACCATCGCCTTCAGATATTTGTTGATCGTCATTGAATCTGGGGTGGTATGGGTGGCCTCAAAGCTCTGTTGGCCGTATTGAATGGCTACGGTAGAGATAAGCCCGGCGGTATGGGATTGGGCGTTGAAAAGGTCAAAAAGCATTGTGGCCACCGATGTCTTTCCATTGGTTCCGGTGATTCCAACCAATTGAATGTTATGCGAGGGATTGTCATAATAGTTGGCGGCTACCCACCCCAGTGCCTCTCGGGTATCCAACACCTCAACATAGGTAACCCCAGATTGTAACCGCTTAGGCAGGTTTTCACAAACGATGGTCTTGGCACCGGCAGCAATAGCCTGTGGTATATATCCATGTCCGTCTACTTGTGTGCCCTTGATGGCGAAATATAGATCTCCCTCTACTATGTCTCGCGAGTCTGCCGAAATATTGTTTACCGCTATGGTGGTGACACCCGAAATTCCCTCGATAGGTACTTTGTACAGTATTTCTTTGAGCAGCTTCACGACAGTTCTAAAATGATTTTTTTATTTTCTAAAATTGGGGTTCCTGCCTCTAAAGACTGGTTTTTAACTTTACCCTCTCCTCTTATGACCACAGCCAATCCTAGTGGCTCAAGAAGCGATATAGCTTGATTGGCTGTAAGGCCTACCAAATTGGGAATAAGGGGATCGGTCAATTCTGTATCTTCGCCTGGTGTGGTCAATTCCCGTATCTGGTTCCATTCTAGCGGAATGGTTTTTGGGATGGAATTGTGAATTTTACTGGCAATTTTTTTGAAAACCGGGGCGGCAACAGTAGAGCCGTAATAACCCATTTTCTTGTCGGGGCGATGTATGACTACGATGCAGGAATATTGTGGTTGCTCTGCAGGAAAATAACCCACAAAAGTAGCGGCATATTGTACTTCTTTGCCCTCTTGGTTGTAATCCAACTGGCAGGTTCCTGTTTTTCCGGCTATACTCAGGTCGTTGTCCTTGATGTTGTATGCCGTACCCCATTTTTTATCCACAACATTGAACATCATTTTTTTAACTTTTTCTATGGTATTTTGGGAACAAATAGAGGGGTTTAGAACGATCTTACCGAATTGTTGGTCGGGACGTTGTCCATAGGATTTTATCATTTCGACAAATCTAGGCTTGACCATTTCCCCGTCGTTGGCAATGGCATTGTAAAAAGTGAGGGTTTGCAGAGGGGTCAATGCCACTCCATAGCCATAGGCCATCCAGGGCAGATCGAGCAGATCCCATTGGTTTTTATCGTCGGGGTGGGGAATTTTGGGAATCCCTTCGCCCGAAATGGGCAGTTCCAAGGGTTTGTTGACTCCCATATTATAGAGTCGGTTCACAAACTTTTCGGGATTATTCCCATAATGTTCGTTGATGATTTTGACCATCCCAACGTTGGAGGAAACCTCGAATACTTTGGCCGCCGAAATGGTTCCATACCCCCCCCTCTTAGAGTCCCGGACTTTGAATCTTTTGAATAGCGAATACACCCCATTTCCTGTTTCGATTAGTGTGTTTTCGTCTACGACCTTATCTTCCAGGGCCGCCACCATGGCCATCAGCTTGAAGGTGGAACCGGGTTCGTGAGCCTCTCCCACCGCATAGTTCAATTTCTCATAGTAGGTTCCCAATGCTGTTCTTCCCAGATTTGCAATGGCCTTGACTTTTCCGGTTTGGGTTTCCATAACCACGACTGTTCCATGCTCTGCTTTGAATTTTTCCAATTGTTCCAAAAGCGCCGTATGGGCAATGTCCTGGATATTGACGTTAATGGTCGTGTAAACATCATATCCCTCGGTGGGTTCTTTTTCGTTATTGTCGTTGATAGGTTTCCACTGCCCCCCCGCAATTTTTTGTTTGAGTCGTTGCCCGGCTTCCCCCTCCAGATATTGACTAAAGGCTCCCTCTAAACCGACAAGGGTATAACCCCCATTTTTTTCCTCTAGGATTCGTCCTACGGTTCTTTCTGCCATCTTTCCCAGTGGGTGTTCTCTAATCATTTTGTGCTCTACTATCAAGCCGCCACGATAAGAGGGGCGCCTAAAGAGGGGCAATTGCTTGATCTTTTTTTGCTGGGTATAACTCAAATTTTTGGCGATGAGCAAATACCTATTTTGCTCCCGTACTGCTTTGTCCAACTTGGACAAAATAGCGGTCTTGGGGGTGTTCAACAGTTCAGACAAACCATCAGCCAATGCGTGTTTTTGGCTTTGGTATAATGAATTGGAAGGGACAGCGGCATCCCATCGTATTTCATATCGGGCCATGGAGGTGGCCAAAATACTTCCGTCGTCGGCAAAAATATTGCCCCTGCTGGGCTGCAGTATATCTTTTTTAAGGGTTCGCAGCGAAGCGAGTTTTTGATATTTTTCTCCCTCAGAAAATTGAAGGTGAAAAAGCTTGGCAATCAATACAAAGGAAAACATCCCCAAGCCCAAGGCCATGAGATAGGAACGATTCATGATTTTTCGCTTTTTATCTTCCATCTGCGTCTCTGCTTACTACAATTTTTACGGGAGGCTCCGTGGCCGGGGCGATCCCTAATGGCTTCAATTCTCTTATGATCTGGGTTTCCATTTTCAAATTCATCAGATCTGTCCGCTGTTCTACAAATTCGCTTTTTAGCATTTTCAATTCATCGTTCAGTTGTGCGATGAGAAAAATCTTTCTGTCGGCAGCATGACCACTACCAATCATGATCAAGGCCAAGAAGGACAAAAAAAGGATCACTCTCCAATTTTTATAGGCATCGTCATTGAGCAGAAATTCTAACTTGAGGATAGACAACAGCTTTTTCATAGTTTTTCTGCAATTCTAAGTTTGCCACTTCTGGCACGACTGTTTTCTTTGATTTCTTCTTCAGAAGGAACCACGAGCTTACCCACTTTTTTGAGTGGCAGCTGTCGGTTTCCATACCAATCTGTACTCGCTTTTCCTTCAAACTTCCCCTCGCTGATGTACCGCTTTACCAGCCTATCTTCTAAGGAATGATAGGAAATACAAACCAGCCTGCCCCCTTTTTTGAGCAGGGCAGTAGCTTGTTCCAAAAAAGCTTTAATGGCATCGAGCTCTCCGTTGACCTCGATTCTAATGGCTTGAAAAATCTGCGCAATGATTTTATTGAAATGCGGTTTGGGCAGTCGTGGCCTGAGTAATTCTACCAAATCTTGGGTAGTTTCGAGGGGAGATTTTTCTCTGCGATCAACAATGAGGTTGGCCAAAGTTCCGGCCATCCGAACCTCACCATTATCTTTAAAAATACGATGCAGTTGCTCACTACTATACTGGTTTACAACTTGCTGAGCATGGCGTGGATTTTGTAAGCTCATCCTCATATCCAAAGGCCCGTTCATTCGGGTAGAAAAACCCCTGTCTGCCACATCGAATTGATGGGAAGAAACCCCAAAATCGGCCAGCACACCTTCGATTTGAGTTATCCCGTGAAATTTAAGGAGCCGCTGAAGATGGCTAAAATTTCCTTGGATAAAGTGAAACCGTTCGTCGGCGATAGCGTTTTGCAGTACCGCCTGGTCTTGATCCAATGCTACCAATTTTCCCTGAGCAGAAAGACATTCGAGAATGGCATGGGAATGACCTCCTCCCCCAAAAGTAACGTCGACATAAACCCCATCCGGATCAATCTTCAATCCTTGAATGGCTTCTTCAAGCATGACAGGTTTATGATAAGTTGTCTTCATTTTGATCGCCCATTACTTCCTCTGCCAAGGCAGCAAAATCCGTAGTCGCCTCGTCAATAGCATTTTCATAAAGCTCCCTGTCCCAAATCTCGAGGATGTTGACCACCGAGGAAACCACTACTTGTTTAGAAATTTTTGCGTGAATCAATAAATCCCTCGGAATGAGCAATCTCCCGGTGGCATCGATTTCTAACAATTTTACTCCGGCTGTAAAACGACGGATAAAGTCGTTGTTCTTCTTGTTGAATCGATTGAGCTTGTTTACTTTTTCCATCAAGCCCTCCCACTGATCCAAAGGATATAATTCCAGGCAAGGATTAAACACAGCCCTTTTAAGGACAAAACTTTTGTCCAAAGCTCCCGAAAGCTGCTTTTTTAAGGGGGCAGGAAGCATGATCCTCCCTTTTACATCGGCCTTACATTCATATGTTCCAATAAAATGCTGCATGCTTTTTGGCTGGAATTTCTATCAAAGATAAAGAAATTTTACCACTTTTTACCACTTTCTACCACATTGTTAATAAGTTTTACCACCCCAATCCAAACTGTGGTTTTTTTTCGACAAAAATTAAATTGAAATCGTATAGGCGAAATCCATATATTTGGGAGTTATTAGATTTATGATGATTGAAAAACAAATAATTGCTGAGGGAAAGTATCGGTACATGGAATTAGGCGAGGGAACCCCAGTAATCATTTTACATGGTTTGATGGGTGGTCTGAGTAATTTTGAGGGGGTAACGGACTATTTTCCCACCAAGGGCTACAAAGTTTTGGTGCCAGAATTGCCGGTATATGAACTGCCAATCATCAGCTCTACAGTAAAATCACTCTCAGAATATGTAGATGGTTTTTTGAAATTTAAAAAACTTAAAAATGTCATTCTCTTGGGGAATTCTTTGGGGGGTCATGTGGCTTTGCTCTATGCAAAATTGCATCCCGAAAACGTCAAGGGACTCATCATCACCGGCAGTTCGGGTTTGTACGAAAACGCCATGGGTGATGGGTATCCTAAAAGAGGGGATTATGAATACATCAAAACCAAAAGTGAGGAAGTTTTCTACGACCCCAAGATTGCGACCAAAGCCATAGTCGATGAGGTTTTTGAATCGGTAAACGATCGCAACAAACTGATCCGAACCCTGGCCATTGCAAAAAGTGCCATTCGCCACAATATGGCCAAAGACCTACCTCACATGTACACCCCCACAGCCATCATATGGGGAGCTCAGGACAATGTCACACCGCCCAATGTAGCCGAAGAATTCAATACGCTACTTCCCAATTCGGATCTTTACTGGATCGATAAATGCGGCCATGCCCCTATGATGGAACATCCCGATCAATTCAATCAGATCATGCACGCTTGGATGGAGAAACACAAATTTTAACAATTCAAAATGAAGGTGGGCCATGCCGAATTTGTGGTGAGCAACACCAAAGTGGAAAACTGCCCCAAGACCCACTTGCCAGAATATGCCTTTATTGGTAGATCCAATGTAGGAAAATCCTCTTTGATCAATCTATTGTGCCAAAGAAAGAAACTGGCAAAAACCTCTGCTCGACCGGGCAAAACCCAATTGATCAATCATTTTTTAATCAATAAAAAATGGTTTTTGGTAGACTTACCTGGCTACGGGTATGCCCGAGCGTCGAAAACCCAAAAAAAAACTTTCCAAAAATTCATTACCAACTATTTCAACAAAAGAAAAGAGTTGGTTGCCGCCTTCTTGTTGATCGATATTCGGCACGATCCCCAGCCCATCGATTTGGATTTTATGCGCTGGCTGGGAGAACATTTCATCCCTTTTTCGATCGTGTTTACCAAGGCAGATAAAATCAAAGAAAAACGAATCGAACAACAGGTGGCAGACTACTTGGAAGTATTGAAAAAAGATTGGGAGACCTTGCCCAATTACTTTGTTCCCTCTTCGCACAAAAAAATTGGTAGCGAAGCCGTGTTAGAATACATCGAACAAATC
>CAZGUB010000080.1:0-5924 GCA_964528935.1 uncultured Flavobacteriaceae bacterium
TGGATAAACAAAAGGACCGTAGGGATCGTCTCCCACCGCATAGACAATGTTGTGCGTATCGCCTGTGGAGTAAGAAAAATAATAACTCCCTTTATATCGGTGAACCCAAGCGGCTTCAAAAAAACGCCGATCATTGTCCCCGGCTTTCAATACGGTTCCCTTCTCATCAGTGATTACAATGTCTCTGGGAGCCTCGGCAAATTGTAGCATATCATCGCTCAGTTTCGCTATTTTGGGGGCTATGGCGTTTTGATTCGGCCCTGGATAAACGTCCTCTTCTTGATAACCCCCTGTCTCCCAACGCTGAAGCTGACCGCCCCATATACCCCCAAAATACATATAATGACTGCCGTCCACGTCCAAAAATACCGCAGGGTCTATGCTATAGCTGTTCTCTATGGGGAAGGGTTCTGCAACAAAAGGACCTTCGGGTTGATCTGAGGTGGCCACCCCTATTCTAAAAATCCCATTTTCGTCTTTGGCTGGGAAATAAAAATAATACTTCCCGTCTTTGTGGGCAGCATCAGGTGCCCAAAGTTGTTTTTTGGCCCAAGGTATATCGTCCAAATCCAGCGCTACACCCAAGTCTTCCATTTGCCCCAGGGCATTCATTTTCAAAACATGATAGTCGCGCATGGCAAAATGACTCCCCAGATCGTCCTCAGGAACCCCGGCATTATAATCGTGAGATGGATAGACATACAAAGAGTCCTTAAAAACATGGGCAGAAGGATCGGCGGTGTACAGATGAGTGACTAAGGGTTTGGGTGATGACCTGGCAGTCTTTTTCATTCTATCGATGGATTGGCACCCCAAAACCATAACACTTAGAAAGTATATATTTTTTAACATCGGTAAATAACTTATCAGTGAAACATTTGAAGATTTGATGGGCATCAACTCCACAAAATCCATTTAGATCAAATCTAACGATTTTTTTTGAAGTACTTTCTCCGGATTTTTACATCCTATCATAAGGAATAAGTTCCCTATTTTTATATTTTAAAACCGCAAAATAATATTAAAATCACTATTTTTTGAATATCAAACAAGATCCATAGCATGCAATATATTAGTATTTATCTCAGGTATTTTTTACCGATTGTCTTTATTTTTGGTGGGGCCTGTTTTTCTGAAGCCCAACGGGTGGAGATCAGAAAACAGTTCATCTTTCCATTGCAGGATCAACATGTTCACAGCAGCTCTTTGGTTGCTTTGCCTTCTGGCGACCTACTCGCTTGCTGGTTTCAAGGATCCGGCGAAAGAAAAGCCGACGACGTTCAAATCATGGGTGCTCGACTAAAAAAAGGGGCAAGACAGTGGGGAGACCCTTTCTTAATGGCTGACACACCTGGCTTCCCCGATTGCAATCCAGTGTTGTTTTTGAGTAAAGAAAATGAACTTTTTCTGTTTTGGATGGTCATTCGTAGCAATCGATGGGAAGAAGCCCTGTTAAAGTATAAAAAAACCAAAGATTTTGATACTGAAGCTGCCCCGAGGTGGACTTGGCAAGACATCATATTGTTGAAACCGGGGAGGCAGTTTCAAAAAATTGTCCAATCCAAATTTGAACAATTGCCCGACAGAAACACCGGCTGGGCAGAATATGCCCCTCCCTATGAAAGGATGATAATCGAAGCTGCGGCCGACAAAACCAAAAAACAAAGTGGATGGATGACTCGAACAAAGCCCTTACAACTGGCTTCCGGAAGGATTTTATTGCCCTTGTATTCCGATGGATTCAATTTTTCAATCATTGCCATTTCAGATGATCAGGGAGAACATTGGCACTGTAGCGAACCCCTAGTGGGCTATGGAAATGTTCAACCCACACTAGTAGAAAAACAAAACGGAGACATCATGGCCTACATGCGAGACAATGGTGACCCTCCGCACCGTGTACTGCAAAGCCAGTCCAAAGATCAGGGACAACACTGGGAAAAAGTCATCGACCTGCCCCTTGACAATCCCGGATCCAGTTTGCACACATTACGTTTGGACAATGGACATTGGCTAATGGTCAACAACAACCTGGAGTCGGGAAGAAACGTTTTGAACCTCAACCTATCCACCGATCAAGGCAAAACTTGGCGGTCAGTATTGGAAATTGAAAAATCTGACGATCCAAAAATCCGCTATGCCTATCCTACACTGATTAAAACCTCAAATGGTGAAGTCCATCTGAGTTACTCCCTTCATACCAATCAAAAAAAATCCATCGTACATGCCCTTATTTCCCTCTAATTTTTTGATTACAGCCCTCTTTGCCTCTTGTCTGTGGTCACAATCCTATCGGGATGTTCCTTTTTTACAAGATTATTCCCTACAATTTGAAAAAGAAAACCCCGAAATCCAATTGATCGGACTCAAGACAGACCGAAACAAAAACATACAAGTGGTGTCCTCTGCCGGACTCTTGTCTCCATGGGAAAAAAGACTAAAACCCAATTTACAATACCGGCCACTTCAAGATTATAAAATTTTAGACATAGCAACCTACAACCAACAATTCTATTATCTGACTTCCAAAGCGGTGATCCGTATGGCTTATGGTGGAGATTTAAAAATCAATCACGGACTTGACCAACCGTTACGGTTTACCTTAGGACGAGAAAATACCGTTCTGGTCATTTCGGAACAACAGCTTGGATTTATTGGAGACAAAACACAATACAGACAGAGGGTCGCATGGGATAGCACCCCCCTTGATGTACTGTTCAATCCTCAAAAAGATCATTTCTTGATTCTCACCCAAAAAAGCTTGTATCGATTCACTCCCCAAGATCAAAATCTAAAAGAGGTATACAGAGGTAACGGATTTACTTCCATGGAATTCTACCGGCATCGGCTCGTTTTGGGAACCCATAGGGGTATTTGTTTTATCGACCAAGAAAACTGGGTTTTGGAAAAAAATTTAGACCAGCTTCCTTGCCCCGAGATTACAGTGCTAAAAAATATTGGTGGCACCCTTTGGGCTGGAAGTACCAAGGGAGCTTTCAAATTCAAAACTAATGGAAAATATGACTATTATGCCTCCAGAAGATGGCTCCTAGACGACTGCGTATCCGCTATTGCCCAAGGACCCGATCAAAGTGTTTTGATTTTGACAAAAAAAGGGATGAATCAAATCTGTTTTCAACCCATGACTTTGGAGAAAAAAGCAGCCCACTTTCAAGACATTCAAAGAAAAAGGCACATCCGGTACGGCTTGGAATCTACGGTTAGATTGGAAATCGCCGGTGACCTCTCTACCGCCACATTGATCGACACCGACAACGATGGCTTGTGGACATCCATGTATTTGGCCTCGGAACTGTTCCGATATGGGGCTACCGCAAATGAAAATGCCAAGCATAACGCCTACGAGGCACTGGTGGCCATGGAGCGACTCACCACCATCTCGGGGATCCCTGGATTTCCTGCCAGAACCTACGAGATCGACCCATACCAAATCAGTAACTGGGACAAAAGCGCATCCTATGGCATCTGGAAAAAATCCAAAAATCCGACCTGGGTCTGGAAAACCACCACCAGCAGTGATGAATCTTGTGGACATTTTTTTGTCTATGCCCTTTTTGCAGAAATCATTGAGGACAAAGCCTGGAAAAACCGCGCCATCCAACTAATCAAAAAACAAATGGATCATATCATTGACAACAACTGGTATTTGGTTTCATGGGATGGGAAACCCACACGCTGGGGGCGTTGGCACCCCGACTATGTTAACAGTTTTCCGATTGAAGTCGGGGACAGAAGATTGAATTCTACGCTCATTCTGGCTTTTTTGCAAACTACATACCACTTCACCAAAGAAGAAAAATATAAAAAATATGCGCTTGAATTGGCAGAAAAATACGGTTACGAAGATAATGCCTGTCGACCTGCACAAACCATCGGACATGTACCTGACCAGCTACTCAGCGATGCTTGGAATCATTCCGATGACGAAATGTACTTTTTGACAGCACCGGCATTTGTAAACTATGCCTTCGATGATACCACCAAAAAAAAGCATCTCCAATCGGTTCGATCCCATTGGGAAATCGAGAGATCGGAAAAAAACCCCTTGTGGAATTTTTTGTATGCACTTTCTGGCGGAGACCCAATCGACCTAGAGGCATCGGTTTGGTGGCTCAAAGAATTCCCCTTGGATTTGATCGATTGGAAAGTGGAAAACAGACACAGAAAGGATCTCAAAAAAAAACTTCCCAATTTCCGAAATCAAGAATACTTGGAAGTTCTCCCTCGTGATGAGCGACCACTGCACCTGCACAACCGAGCATATCAAAACAATGGGGGCAGTGGTGGCTTCAGAGAATATTCCCCCTATGTATATCTATTGCCCTACTGGGCCGGACGCTATCTCAATCTCATCGGCGAAGGCCAGTAATTTTTTTTAAAAAGTGAAAACTCATGAAGGTAAAAACAACTTTCCATTCCAAACCTTTAATTCCATTGCTTATGTTTTGCCTCCTCTCTACAGGCTGTCTACAAGACCATAGAAAACCAAAAGAAAAGGGCAAGGAGCGTCCCAACATCATCTTCATCATGGACGACCAACACCGCTGGGATGCCTTGGGAAAAATCAATCCATCTGTGATTACGCCTACGCTGGATCACTTGGCCAATTCGGGAATCTTTTACCAACAAGCCGTTTGTCAAGCCCCCATGTGTACCCCCAGCAGAAACTCTATGATGTTTGGACTCTACCCTCATCAAACTGGCGTTTACAGAAATGGAGAGGGCATCCCCGATTCCCTTTTACCGGCAAAAACCATGGCTCAGTATTTTAAGGATGCAGGCTACGAAACTGCCGGGTTTGGAAAAACGCACTGGGGTAGAAAACACCTTACCAATACCCGTGGATTTGAAACTCGCTACGTCTCGGAACTCAAAGAAATCGGTTCCATATCCATGGCAGAAGTAGCTCCCGAAGCCAAAAAACGCTACGATAAAGAAATAGGTGTAATGGGTGCAGGGGAGGAAAACAACCTGGGCTATCTGGGATTCACCAGTCGCCTTCAGGAAGAAGATCACCGAGATGGTTGGATTACACGTCAGGCCATAAATTATATCGAAAGAAGAAATGACGAAAGGCCTTTGTTCTTTTATCTTTCTTATATGAAACCCCATGCAGGTCACAACGTACCTCAAGGCTATGAAGACCTGTATGAGGCAGACAAAATCTCCTATGCCCAACAACCCCCATGGGTGGAAGACTACTCCCCACACGCCGAGGGGGTCAACAGAAGAACCTTGTACGAGGATTATTGGAAAAATGCCACCGAGGAAGAATGGAAACTGATGACCCTTCGGTATTACGCCAACGTGACCTGGATAGACGACATGATGGGAAGAACCCTAAAAGCCTTGAAAAAAAAGGGAATTTTAGAAAATGCCATCATCGTCTATACTTCGGATCACGGAGAAATGTTGGGAGATCGGTATTATCGGTTCAATAAATACAACCTCTACGAGGGCAGTGTCAGAATTCCCATGATTTTGGCAGGGACTGCCCTACCAAAATCTGTAGAAACAAACAGCATCAACAACAACCCCATAGAAAACATAGACCTGCTCCCTACCCTGCTCCACTTGGCCGGCATTACTCCAGAACGAAAACTGCCGGGTCTCTACCTGTTGGGAGATAAAACCAGAGCAGCCTCCTTCTCTGCCATGCACGAAAGAAAAGGCGAGGCAGCCTTTATGTGGCGAACAAGATCCCACAAACTCATACTGGTTTTTAAAAGAAAAGCCAACGTGAATCTCTATGACGAGGCAGACATTTTGACCGGAGAACTATACCATTTGGAAAACGATCCTCAGGAATGGAATGATTTGTATGGGAACAAAAATTATCAAGAAAAAAGAGAAAAAATGACCAATGCCCTGATTCAACATCTTAAAAATATGAAAATCGAGCA
>CAZGUB010000081.1:0-5819 GCA_964528935.1 uncultured Flavobacteriaceae bacterium
TATGGGACTGATTTCAGATGCAGGCTGTCCGGCCATCGCCGACCCCGGAGCCGTTATCGTTGCGCAAGCCCACCGCCTTAACCTAAAGGTAAAACCCCTAATAGGTCCTTCCTCAATACTGATGGCCATGATGTCATCGGGTCTCAATGGACAAAATTTTGCCTTCAACGGCTACCTGCCCATCGATAAACAAGAAAGAAAAACAGCCCTGAAAAAACTTGAAGCCCGCTCATTAAAGTCTGGCCAAAGTCAAATATTTATGGAAACCCCCTACAGAAACGAAAAGCTATGGGCCGAACTGCTCAAAACACTCACTCCAAAAACCCTGTTATGCATCGCCTACGAACTTACCCAGCCCGATGAAACCATCAGAATGATGACAGTCGGTCAATGGAAAAAAGTAAAAATAGGATTTCATAAAAAACCCGCCATCTTTATCCTCCACAAAAACCCCTAACGAAAAACCTTATTTCGGTTTAACCAACGGGTATAAATCTTTTTGTTTCGGGCATGCTCCCTCCCATTTTTGGCAAACAGGTGATAGCCCGGTCGATTGGGATTGGCCACAAAATAAAGAAAATCATGACGCTCAGGTTGCAAAACCGCTGCTATGGAAGACAAGTCCGGCATCGCAATAGGTCCTGGAGGTAGCCCGCGATTCTGGTAGGTATTGTAGGTCGATTCAATGGTCAAATCCTTGTAAAGCACTCTTTTTATGAGGGTATCAAAATTTTGATACTTTCGTTTGAGTGCATAAATCACGGTGGGATCGGCCTGCAGACGCATCCCCTTCTTCAGTCTGTTGAGATAAACTCCTGCCACCCTAGGTCGTTCATCGACCTTTTGGGTTTCTTTTTGCACAATGGCCGCCAGACTGATTACCTCTATGGGACTCAATGAATGTAGGCGTGCTTTTTCCTTTCTGGCTTCGTTCCAATAATCTTGATAAGCCTCCCACATTTTGTCTCGAAATTGGGTAGCTGAGCTATTCCAGAAAATATCGTAACTGTTGGGCAAATACATACCCAGGGCTTGATCCGAAGTCAACCCTTTTTCTTGTAAAAAATGGGGATCCAAAAAGGCGTTGAGGAGGTCGAGGCTGTCCGGGGCAATTTGCTCAGCTATTCGGCCGGCCAGATTCTCGATACGCTCCTGATTGTTGAAGGTTACCCGAACCGTTTGCCCCCCGGAGCGCAGTGTATTCACAATTTCATTGTTGTTGCTTCCCTTTAGAATGGCAAATTTACCCGACTTTACCCGGCTGGTGTAGCCTTTTTTTTCCGCAGCCCTCGAAAAGTCTGTGATCGACCCGAGCAGTGTGCCCATTTGGTGCTGAACAGCCCTAAAATCATCACCAGGGTGGATGTATACAAAAACCTGTTCTTCAGAAAAAACTGTATTGTCCCAAAAAAAAGTCCGGTTAAACAAATACACAAAATAGAGTCCTACTCCCAAGCCTATTAATGTGATGACCAAAAGTATTTTCCTGCTGTAATTCATTTTAATATCTTTTGATAAATCGATTCGTCATGATAACAACCTTCGTAAAAATTCCAATCTTTTCTGGTTCCAACAAAATTATAGCCGCGATTTTCGAACATACGAATGCTGGTTTGGTTTTCTACCGCAATATGGGCGTACAACTGGTGCATTTGCAAATGGACTTTTGCATAATCTTCCAACAGTCCAAGAGCAGCATTACCATACCCCTTTTTACGGAAATCTTTTTCCACCACTAGGCCAATTCCAGCTCGGTGGTGTAGCGGCTCAAAATCATACAAGTCGATGAAACCGATGGCTATGGAATCGGGCGAAAGGATGGTGAATTTAAGCTGACGAATTTCAAAAATATCCCGGTGGGCTTGGGCAATATAATCAGTCAGCAACTGCCGTGAGTAGGGCTGAAAACGATTGGAGTACTTCCACAACCGGGTGTCGTTTTCTGCCGAAAACAAGCAATCGATGTCGGCAGGTTCAACGGCTCTTAGGGAGACCCCCAAATCTGAATCGGTTGGCATCAGCGGGAAAAATTTCCGGAAAAAACACAGCGAGTCGCTCCGGTGAGTTGAACATTTTGGTACATCCCTTCGGCAAGGGTAAAAGACACCATGAGCTTTCCCCCTAGGGCGTGAATGTTTAGGGTAGTATGGGTGGCTAACCCATGGAAGTGTGCGGCAATGGCCGCAGCCACAGCCCCTGTTCCGCAAGCCAGTGTCTCGCCCTCAACCCCTCTTTCGTAGGTTCTGATCTTAAAATCTACAGGACCTATTTGCTGGACAAAATTCACGTTGGAGCCGACATCAAAATAGGGTGCCCCATAGCGAATTGCAGCTCCCCGCTGTTGCACATCGACGGAATCTACTGCCTCTACCCACTCGACATGGTGGGGTGAACCGGTGTCCAAAAACAAGGCTTTTTCCCTTTTTTGTACCAATGTGACATTGGACATCTCCAGACAGATGCTCCCATCGGGTAACATCGTCGCACGGTGAATGCCATCCGAGGCTTCGAAAGTACCTTCAGCCCCAACCAAATTGTGATCATGGGCAAAAGCAAAAACACAGCGACCGCCATTTCCACAAAGCGTGCTGGGACGACCATCCGAATTGTAATAGAGCATCCTAAAATCGGATCGATCCGAGGTTCGAACCAATATCAAGCCATCGGCTCCAATACCAAAATGACGATCGCACAGCCGATGGATCCACTCGCTATCCCCCTCAGGAAAACGGGAATCTAAATCTTCAAGGATAATGAAATCATTACCAGCCCCTTCGTATTTGTCAAATTGAAACTCCATGGGACAAATTTAATTAAAAAATTATCCACCTCAGGCTGTGTTAAATAGTCGTTAAAGGAAATATCCATAAGCCTTAGAATTCCTAATTTTGTCCTGTGAGATAAAAACATGGAGCCTAAGTCGCTATCCCGCTGTGGTTTATCCTCTATTTAATTATCAATTTTTGATAAAAAAACAAAACCTGAATGTTATTTAACTTAAAATCTTAAATGATGAAATCTACCTTAAAATCTCTGTTGATTGCCTCTGTCAGTGCGCTGCTAACCGTTTTGATTTACGACCGGCTTTCGGAAGGAAAAACAACCCGGTCTGCTATAGAAAAGCCCAGTCTGATCCCTACTGCCTACAGCTTCAACAACAACCCCATAGCCGGTGAAATGACGGATTTTACCATCGCCGCAGAAAAAACCGTCAATGCGGTGGTGCACGTCAAAAACACCAGTATCCAAAAAAACAACCTCCCCAATTGGTTCAAAAATTACTATGGTCGTGACTACGATGACAAAAGAATCGGCACGGGATCGGGGGTTATCGTCTCCCCCGATGGATTGATCATCACCAACTATCACGTGATCGAAAACGCCAGCGAAATAGAAGTAACCACCAACAAAAACAAAACCTATACCGCTACCATTGTGGGTTCTGATCCCGCCACGGACTTGGCGATTCTCAAAATCGAAGCCGATCAGGTGTTGCCTTTCATCCCTTTTGGGGATTCGAATTCCGCTCGTATCGGCGAGTGGGTTTTGGCCGTAGGCAACCCCCTCAATCTAAACTCTACCGTTACGGCAGGAATTATCAGTGCCAAATCCAGAGACCTCAACGACAGGGACGGTAAAAATCAGTCCTTTATCCAAACCGATGCCGCGGTAAACATGGGCAACAGCGGTGGAGCTCTGGTCAACACCCGGGGGGAGTTGATCGGAATCAATTCCGCCATCACCTCTTTTACCGGTGGTTATCTGGGTTATTCTTTTGCCGTACCGAGCAACATTGTTCGAAAAGTTTTTGAAGACTTGATCGAATTTGGCAACGTACAAAAAGGACTTTTGGGCGTCACCGGAGAGGGGCTAAATACCGATCTGGCCGAAAGATATGAGATCGAGGATACCCAAGGATTCCTCATCGGAGAGGTGATCAAGGGGCTGGGTGCTGCCGATGCCGGACTACAAAACGGGGACATCATCAAACGCGTCGATGGCGTAAAAATCAATACTTATGCTGACCTTACCGGCTATTTGTCCACCAAACGCCCCGGACAAAAAGTAGAAGTCACCTTCAACAGGGAAGGAACAGAAAAAACCGCTTGGGTAACCCTCAAAAAAAACAATACCACCCAGTTTTTGGGGATGTACCTTAAAAACCTCGACCCAAAAGACAAAGAAACCTTTGACCTAGATGAGGGTGTGCTGATCCAAGACATGAGAAACGACATGCTCTTCAGGTATGGCATCGAAACCGGAAATGTGATTCTGGAAATCAACGGTGAAAAGATTAAAGACATCGACCAAATCGAAGCCATAGACCTGGACAGTCTCACCAGCATATTGTTCCTAAAACCCAATGGCGAAAGAGAAAGAATCGTCTTTCGATAAAAAACATTAATCAATAAAAAAGCGGTCCAAAAGATCGCTTTTTTTTTGCGCTAAAATGGACATAATAGAAATCCCGAATCCTAAGTTATCATAAATAAAGAATTGTTAAAAAAATAACTCATTGTACCTACCCGAAAGAAAAGTAAATGATACTGATGGTGAAGTAAAATATGATCCTTTGTTTATCACTTTCCCAAAAAATAATTGAAATACAACTATAAATCATCCACCAATCCCACCACAAAATATCGTCAAAAGTTTGGGTAACGATTATATTTGTAAAAAATTTGCACGCACCAAGCACTGGATATGCACATCGACATCATCACCCTTTTTCCGGAATTGCTCACCAGCCCTTTTGAATCTTCCATCCTCAAGCGAGCCATCGAGTCCAATAAGGTCACGGTCGATTTCCACAACCCCAGAAACTATTCCCAAAACAAACAAAAACAGGTAGACGACTACCCCTTTGGTGGAGGTGCTGGCATGGTCATGCAAATCGAGCCCATCGACCGCTGCATGTATCATCTGAAAAGCCAGCGATCCTACCAAGAGGTTATCTACCTCACCCCCGATGGTGAGCAGCTGGACCAAAAAATGGCCAATGAACTCTCTACCAAATCCAACATCCTGCTACTTTGCGGCCACTACAAAGGGGTGGACCAGCGCGTACGCGACCACCTGATCACCCGAGAGATTTCCATCGGCGACTTTGTCCTCTCGGGAGGCGAACTGGCCGCCGCCGTAGTCTGCGACAGCATCATCCGCCTTATTCCCGGAGTTTTGGGCGATGAATCTTCTGCCCTGACCGACAGCTACCAAGACGGACTCCTCGCCCCACCCATATATACCCGACCCGCATCCTACAAGGGTTGGAACGTACCCGAAATACTCACCTCCGGAAACACCCCAAAAATCGAAGAATGGCGAGAAAACAAAGCCCTAGAAAAAACAAAAAAACGGAGACCCGATCTGCTCAACGACAAAGAATAATTTTTTTTGGACTTAAAGCAGTAGCCGAAGTTGTTTAAATCAAAAATAGTCTTAAATTTGCACCTCATAAAATCGGATATGATTCATATCAACCGACGCAACACGCATCAAAATGGAAGCACTAATAGATTTTGTTCAGCAAGAATTCATCCAAAAGAAGGAATTTCCAGAATTCTCTTCCGGCGATACCATCACTGTATACTACGAAATTCGTGAAGGAGAAAAGGTAAGAACACAGTTTTTCCGTGGTGTCGTCATTCAAGTAAAAGGCGAAGGCTTGTCCAAAACATTTACCATCAGAAAAATGTCCGGCACCATCGGTGTGGAAAGAATCTTTCCGATCAACCTCCCCGCCATTCAAAAAATTGAAGTCAACAAGAAAGGAAAGGTCAGACGTTCCCGTATTTACTGCTTTAAAGCGCTGAGGGGTA
>CAZGUB010000082.1:0-5751 GCA_964528935.1 uncultured Flavobacteriaceae bacterium
AAACATGCCTAAAGGACAGAAAAAAGGATTTGGATACTCAATTGTTGATAGAGAAGGTCCTTCTAGAACTTTAACTAAGAGATACTTTAAAGATGGAGCAGAAATATTAATAGAGCAAAATAATAAAAACCCAAGAAGATTAACACCCTTAGAAGGCCTGAGGTTGATGGGTTTTGATGAAATAGAATCACAATTTCAAAATAAAGAGCAGATTTTTACTGTTTCGGATTCACAAGCTTTTAGACAGTTGGGTAACGCAGTTGTTCCATATGTTGTCGAAGCTGTTGGAAGAGAAGTACTTCGAACAATCGAAAATAATTAACTAAATTATTTAAATCTTACACTTTATAAAAATCATAAAGAATACTTGCATTTAAATTAATACCTTGTTATATTATGTATATACATTATGCAATTTATAAAGTATAGGAGGAAAATGTATAACGAGTATGAACTAGGTATAGATGAAAACATATTTCTTTTTATTGGAGTGTGGACAAGAAGACCAGTTGGATTTATCTGGGAGGTGGTGTAAGTAATGCGTACCCTTCATGTAATTGATATTGAAAATATTCTAGGTGGTCCTTATGCAGACAACTCCCTATTTAATGAATCTAAAAATATTTATCAATCTATTACTGAAATACAAAATGAAGATCATGTATTAATTGCATCTAATCCAGAATTGTTTTTACCTACCCTCACATCATGGGCTTATGATCAAGATTCTGATGAATGGTCTGGTGATATTACAAGCTCTGATTTGTTTTCCAAATACTCAAACCTAGCAATTGGTGAAAATTTAGAAATTTTCGTACGACCTGGCAAAGATGGTGCAGATAAAATTTTAAACGAGAAAGCAGTTGAATTACTCAATGATTATGACCATATAGTTATTGCATCAGGTGATCATTATTTTCTTAATCTATGTAATAAAGCTTTAAGTCTTGGAAAAACTATTGAAATAATTTCAACACAACATGGATTAAGTAATCAACTTAAGAGAATTCCTTGCCAGAAAACAACTTTTGAATTTAATTCCCAAGATTCTACAAGAAATGGTGTATTTCAGTGGACATCAAAAGTAGGAGCGATGGTTTAATGTTTAAGACAAAATTTACAAGATATGAAAGAGTCATTCCGGATGGACCTATTTATTCCAAATTTGACGGTACTTGCAAGGTGTGTGGTAAAGACTATTACAAAGGTGAGTTAATATCACCCTTTTTTGATCACGATTATAACTTTTGGCGTCACACAGCATGTTTGCAATTATTTTTTCTTACATTGCAATATGGCTCTGACTGCAATGAGTGTCATGAAGAACTAACCCCAAAGAGTAATGGATACTGGTCAAAACACAACGGTATTTGGTGTACCTATTGTGGTGAGAAATTGTTTCCAAATGTTTCAGTTGCTTACTCTCAATTTCAAAAACAGAACAATTTCATAAGAAAAAACAGAAAGGAAATAGGTTATGGAAAGTAAGTTCAAAATATTTGCTGACTTAATAACAAAAATAGTAAACAGCATACACAAAGAACTGGGTGCTGGCTTTGCTGAAGATGTTTATCAAAATGCTTTAGCGATTGAATTAAGGAAGTATGAAATCAATTATCTCAAAGAAATGAGTTTTGAGATATTTTATAAGAAGCACTCCGTAGGCTTAGCTCGTCTCGATTTCTTTATAAATGACAAAAAGCTTCCAAATTTTATAATCGAAACAAAAAGTCTTCAATGCTTAAACGACAATGCGAGAACACAACTCTCTCGTTATTTATTGTCATCACAACTTAATAACGACTCTGAATTAAAAAAGACAAAGTACGGAGTACTTATTAACTGGCCTGGAGTAAAGGTTGATAGTGACTCTCAACTTCTCAACAACAAAGAACCAGAAGTTGAGTTTTACATAATAAAAAACGAAAAGGTTCAAAAACTAGAAGAGGAGGCAGCATAATGACTGTTTTACAAATAGTGCTTACGATTTGCACAATAGGAATGTTTATTTTATCTCTTGCATTGGTTAGGTTTGTGTACCTACGATCCAAAAAACTATTTACTAAAAAATCAATAAAACCATCTCTAATTGACAAAATGTTGTTTTTTGAGAGAAGCCCATTTGCTTGGAGAATTGGCTTTGCTTACTCACTTCTTGGTTACAACCAAGATCAAATCGATAAGTTCAATCACGCACTTCAAAAAATAATCATGGTGGAGAAAAATATGTATCACCTCAACAATATCGATAAATTTAAAAATATTATCAAAAGAGTCAATCATGATGTGGAGACTGTTTCACAGATAAAAAAATATACAGAGTTACTTACTGCTAGTTCAATTTTCAATGATGCTAATCCAGAAGATGAGTTACCAGTTATTTTGTCACAAGAGATAGATAAATTTATCGATGAAACTGCACGAACTTTACGCCAGGAAAAAATGAACAGCATGGAATTTCCACCTGATGAACCACCGTTTTAACAAAAAAATATAAAAAAGAAAGAGGAGATAATGAGAAAAAAGCTAATAAAGAAGACTGAATTTCTAAATATCAGAATGGTTTTAGATCGTTCTGGTTCTATGAATCGTCGAATTAAAGACACTATTGATTCAATCAATGCATTCATTCAGGACCAAAAGGATAATAATATTTTTGGCGTCTTAACTTTAAGTACGTTTGACACGATTTCTATTGATGTACCTATCTACCGTCAAGAAGTTAACAAACTTCCAAAGCTTGATTATGACTTTTTAAAACCGAGAGCTGGAACTCCACTACTAGATGCTATTGGAATTGCAATTCATGATTTAGAAAACAACCCAGTAAAAGATGACGAAAAGAAAGTATTAGTCATAGTTACTGATGGTTATGAAAACTCTTCAAGAGAATATAAATCTGAAACAATTAGAGATCTAATCAAGACTAAGACAGAAGAGGGTTGGCTCATTATATATCTAGGGGCTGATCATGATGCAATCATACAAAGTAGAAGATATGGTTTTGAATATGAAAAATCCCTTCATTACGCAAAAGAAGATTCAAGAGATGCATTCAGATCTGTTTCTAGAACTATTGACGATTACTCAAAAGGTATAAATCCAAAATCTATAAAGTTCATGCAACAAGAGCGTGCAATGAGCAATAAATTAAAAAAGTTCATGGAGGAAGAGTAGTGAGTCAGACTATTTTACTGTTCGGAGATAGCATTATTGATAACAAGTATTACGTTGGTGAAAATGAGAATTCTGTTTTAGAACACTTACAAAATATTTCAAATGATGAATTTATTCAAATAGCTTTGGATGGAGATACAACTAGAGATGTTTTAGATAAGCAATTACAAGTATCAACAATTAAAGACGCATCAAAAATTATCCTATCAATAGGTGGAAATGATTTACTTCAGAATCTGTCATTTCTCTATAAAAGCAATTTTGAGAATATTAATGAAGGTTTGATTTGTCTACAAAATGAAATTTTTGAACCACTAGCTGAACGTTATGAGGCCATTGTTAAAGTGCTTTCTTCCTACAGGGCGAATCTCCTTTTATGCACTGTATACGAAGGTGATTTAGGAAGAACAGATGAGTTTAGAGGAGTACTAGATTCATCAAAAATAATGGCCTCATCTTTTAATGATATTGTATATAAAACTGCAAAAAAATTTAATGCAGATGTTTTAGAACTTAGACAAATATTTACAGAGTCTGATGATTACGCAAATCCTATAGAACCTTCACATACTGGCGGAGAGAAACTTGCTAATGCAATTACAGAGTGGGCTAGAACAACATGAGTGCCTATATAGCAAAGATTTCGATGTTATTAGTTTGGAATTTAGTGTGGTCAGGAATTGCTTTTGACCAACTGCAAATCACATATGATATTTTACAATTCAAGACAACAAAAGATATAACTGTTTTTACCAGTTCTGAATTACAAGAACTAAATCAAGGATATATTGAATCAGACAATGTTAAAAAAAATAATGCTTCGTGTTTTAACAATTCTTTTTGGAGTGGAGATTTAACGTTTGATTTTAACTTTGAATCTTCAGATCTTCATGTAGAGTACACAGGAAATTTAAAAAATATTGAAGACAAGTTTACACTCACGATTAAACAAGTTCCAAAAACACAACACAACGAAAGCAAGGGATTTAATTATTTAAATTATAAAACGCTTCGTTTTGAATTTAATGATGATGGTAAAGCAATTGTTCCCATCCGTTTAATGAAATCTAAGTTTGATAAAGACTATCCTGTAGAGCTTACTTTTGAAGCTTATGGTGGGTCACTGCGAAAAGACCAACTCTGTAAAACAATCCAGATTACATCACTCCACATCAATAACTATGATTCTTATATTCAACCTCAGAGCTATTTTGCAAAAGATGTATTATCAGAAGTTCATATTCATAGATTTTCAAAGATAAAAACATTTAAAGATGAACTAGAGTACATAGATTTATTTTTTCAAAAACAAGAATTAAATAAATTGAGCAACACTCTTCCTGATATCGCTGAGTCAACAATTGCACTTCTTCACGCAAGTGTAGACAGCTCAAAAGATGACTGGCCATGGATGGTAAGAGATTATATTAGGATCCCCCGCATAGAGGAAGAAATTGTTATAGGTCTCTATGGAGATGTTGAGTTAGGTGATCTGCAACATTTAGAGAGATTGATTAATACTCTTAGGGTAGTAGCACCAACTCTTAAAATAAGTTACTCCACAAACTCGGATTTAGTTACTCTTCCAATTCATTTCAGCGAATGTACAGCAGAGTTTTCTGATCATTTTAATTACTGTGAAGGCAGAGCCTGGGGTATTTATCACAATACAAACAATCCAGTCCATGGGTGGATCTGGGTTGATTCTTATTTATCTCATGAAACACGACAAAGTGTTATGACACATGAAATTGGCCATGCTTTAGGTTTAGATCATAACCTATGCGCATCAAGCGTTATGAGTTATTCAGAGTTTTCAGATACTGAGCAGAATTTTTTCTCTCATGTAGACCTTATGCAACTACAAGCAATTTATGATCCTGAACTCATAACATATAAAAACGTCATTACTAAACAGGATTTAATTCGTCATTTCAATCTCTCTGAAGAAAAAGTTGAACAGTACAAGGAAGACATAGCAAGTGCTTGTCACAAGTATCCGGGTAAATATGACTTTTTGATCGAAATGCAAAAAGAAATAAACCAAGAGGAAGGTTGGAATACATGAGAAATTTAGAAGTTAAAGTTGTTCGGTTTTTAGTATTCATATCACTCTTATTTTTTAATTATCATTTAATAATTCGACTCACATCCTTTATTGCACCTGAAGGATTCCTAGATGAAGTTAAACAAATTGGAGGTTTTTTTGTAAATTTTTTTGGATTACATGCTTTATTTGCATTGTGCACTTTTATTTCTTCAAGGATTCTAAATCAGCATCGAATTACGTCGCTTTCTCTTTCACTATCTATCCTTGCACCAATTATGTATAGTTTCTATTTACCAAGAATTAACATATCAGATATGTTTATTGTTATTATTTCAATTTTCTTATTTGATTTTCTTAGAAGAGATTTTAAAGGGAATATCATAAAAAAATATTTTAATATTCTTGTAGACCCCTTTTATTTTTCTGATGAAGATATGCCGTTTTAAAAGATATTTTGCTTTTAATCTAAGTTTAAATTTTTAAAAGAATTGATAATGAAGAGATAAGAGGGTTCCCATCCTGGA
>CAZGUB010000083.1:0-5651 GCA_964528935.1 uncultured Flavobacteriaceae bacterium
CTGGTGGTGGCCAGTATTACTCCAGTTCCGCCTCATACGATCGCCACCCCACCAGGTTTCTCTCCGAGTTAACAAATCCTTTTTCTCGATCTCGACGGGTGGGAAGCATACTTTTGTATAGGTTATCAATTACACTAACTTTTTCTATGGTTTTCCCATTGCGGTACATTTTAACACCATCGGCTTTTCCGCTTCCATCGACGGTAAGGGTCAAGGATTGCCACTGGTGGATAGGAATAGAATCGACAGATCGAACGTGGATAAGGTTGGAAGGACTGACGTTGATGAGACGCAAATTGATTCTGTTTTGGTCGTCCAAATAATATTCCCATCCCCTCCATAGTTCGTTTTTCCCCCCCGAGTTGGCGATGAGGGTTTGGGAGGATTCTTTTTTTCTTTTGTTGGTATTGATCCACATTGAAATGGAAAAGGGATCGGTCCACTCCAAATTGGGAATGAGTTTGTTGGTGATGTGAAGGTGGTCGTAGTCCTGGCTAAATTCAAAGGCGTTGCCCTTGATCCCTTGGACTATTTTAGGTTTTTGATCGGCGCCGCCATAAAATTCCTCCTGGCCGTCTACGCTATGTCTGTTTTTTGGGATGTCGGCTATTTTCTCGAATGGGGCATGGAATGTCGGAGGGGTTTTGGCGGTATTTTGTGCCAATTGCTTCGAGTACTGGTAAATGTCTTGCAGTTGTTTTTGGGTGATTTCGAGGTCTTTTTTGATGGCGGACATTTTTTGGTTGAGTTGATCCAGCTTTTTTTGGGTCAGTGGATCGGTGAGGGGGAGTAGAGGGCCGTAATCGCCATCGTCGCCGGTCATTCCCAATTCTCTAATGTTGTTGAAAAAGGCGGTGAGTTGGTAATAATCTTTTTGTGAGATGGGATCGAATTTGTGGTCATGGCATTTTGCACAGGCCATGGTAAGGCCCAAAAATGCGGTGGATAGGGTTTCGGTTCGATCAAAGACGTAATGCAAGCGCCATTCTTCGTCTATCACACCTCCTTCTGCAGTCATGGGGCTGTTTCTGTTGAATGCGGTAGCAAGCTTTTGTTCTTGGGTGGCGTTGGGAAGGAGGTCTCCGGCCAGTTGCCAAGTAACAAATTGGTCGTAGGGCATGTTTTGTTTGAAGGCTTTGAGTACCCAATCGCGCCAGGGCCACATGGTCCTTGCCCCATCGGCATGCAAACCATGGGAGTCGGCATAGCGGGATAGATCCATCCAGTCCAAGGCCAATCGTTCGGCATGAGCATCGGTTTGTAGTAGTCGATCGACCAGATTTTCGAAGGCTTTTTCGCTGTTGTCGTCCAAAAAAGCATCGAGTTCTTCTGTGGAAGGCGGGAGGCCTGTCAGGTCGAGATAGGCTCTACGGGCCAGGACGGATTTTGGGGCTTTGGGGGAAAAGTCCAAGCCTTCTCGATCCAGTTTTTCTTTGATAAAAAGATCGATGGGGTTTGACAGTTCGGTGTTGTTAGTTGATTTTGGATTTTGTTTTTTTGGGGGTAAAAAAGCCCAATGTTTTTTCCATTGCGCCCCTTGTTCGATCCATTTAAAAATAATGGCTTTTTCTCTGTTGGTCAGTGAGAGATTGGACTCAGGGGGGGGCATGAGGATTTCGGGGTCTTGGTGTATGATTCTATAAGCACTTTCGCTTTTATATAGATTACCGGGGCTGAAGGCTCTTTTGCCACTTTCTAATTTGGAGAATGCGATGGCCTCTACATCGAGTCTCAAATCGGCTTTTCGGGTTTTTTCGTCCGGGCCATGACATTGGTAGCAGCGGTCGGAAAGTATGGGCTGGACGTGATAATTGAAGTCTATGACCTCGGGCAAAGAAGCGTACTCCCGGGTGATTTCGGGGGGGACATCGAGGGAGCAGGAGGTGAGCAAGCCGGTAAAGGCAAAAAAGACAACAATTTTTTTCATCTATTAATCCTGTTTAAATATGGGCTAAAAACGATGGTAATTTAGTCAATTTTATATAAAGAATAGGGGGATTTATGAAGTGGAAATTTTAAAAATTGTAAAACTTCGTATTCATTTTTGAGTGCAGTTTGTGGTCTTGGATTTTCTGGGGTAAAGACCTTGAGTTGATCTGTGGGAAGAATTTTGATGAAGCTTTCGTCTACAGGATTGCCTTTCAGGGAATTGGGATCATCGAGTTTTAGGTGTTTGGCAAAAAAGCGGTAAGCAGCGATTCTTTTGGAAGGGCCATAATCGTGCTTTTCGTTGGCCAGATGTGCGTTTTCGACCCATTGGGGTTTTCCCAAGGCTTGATAAACTTTCTGAATGTAGGGAAATTCTACTTGGGGGGTGTTGCTGGTCCAGTCGTCGCCATCGGAGATTAGCAACATGGGTCGGGGCGCTGCCAGTGCTGCTACCTCGACATTGTTGGTTTGAAAGTCTTTGTTTTTGTGAATGGGCATGCCGCTTTCACAGACACAGCCTCCAAAGAAATGGGCGGAGACTTGTACCACGGGAACCGATACTTTAACCCTGGGGTCGATGGCTGTGAGGACAAAGGTTTGGGTGCCCCCCCCCGATCCTCCTGTCATTCCTATTCTTTGGGGATCAACTTCGGGAAGGCTGAGTAAATGGTCGAGTACTCTTTTGCTGTTCCAGGTTTGTAGCAGCAAGCTGATGGGCATTTTGTGCCCCACTTGGGTGCTTTCTGCATAGCCGACCATGTCGTAGGAAAACACTATAGCTCCCTTGCTGGCCAAAAAGGCACTTCGGAGCTGAACGTAGTCGGTAAATCTTTTGTCTTTGAGGTGGCCATGGGGGCTCAAGATGGCAGCGTATTTTCCTTCTTTGTTTAGGGGGCGATAGAGGTTGCCGGTGACGTAAAAACCGGGAAAGCTTTCGATGGCCATATTCTCAACGGTGTAGCCATCCATAATTTTTTTGGAATGGGAGATGACGTTGATTTTTCCGTTATGATGTGAAATTTTGTCCCATTGCATCCCTTTCAAAAGGTTTTGTTTGATGGTTTTGGCTCTTTTTTTCCAACTTTTGGCATCGCTCCACTGTTGTGAAAAGACTTCTAAATTTTCTTTCCCTTGGGCTTCTGTCCAGTAACGACCACTACAGATCATTTCATTGGGTTCGAAATGGGGTCCTTGTGGGGTTTCAATATTAATGCCTTGCGAAATAGCGAGATGGAAAGCAAGCAGAGGGATGAGGATGGCTGTATTTTGTAGTTTTTTCTTCATTTTTGGTTTTTTTAGTATGTAGGGATTGTCGATGGTTCAATTTGGCATCAATTTAATAAAAAATCGACGATATGTAACCGACCCAATTGCAGAGAATTCCTTCCCGTTTATGATAAAAAAACAGACCTAACTATTTGGTCAATAGAACATTGGCATGAACAAAAAATAATATTTGAAAAAAAATTAAGTTTTTTAAAAAAAATGTGATGGAATTGTTTTTTTATTATGTTTGCACAAAATTTTATGTTCCAAATGATGGGACATAATCCCTTTCGTATTGAAAAGTTTTTTCAAGTTCGGGCTTATGGGCGTTTTGAAGTCTACCCAGAAAGCCGTCTTAGGGATAAGACACCGAATAATAGGGCTGACTTCTGATTTTCTCTCAGTTTTCATACTGTGGAATGAAGGCTTTTCGGGATCCACACCCGAAGGCGATTTTTTTATTCCTCAGCGCCAAGTGAACGTATTGTTCTAAACGATTACCGATCGTTGATTTAGCGCTTTAAATTATGAAAACCAAATACATCGATTTAGTGGAACAAACATTTGATTTTCCTCAAGAGGAATTTCAGCTTGTGGGAAATGATTTGTTCTTTCACGGTATTGACCTGATGGCTTTGATCCGTCAGTATGGATCCCCATTAAAGTTTACGTATCTTCCCAAGATATCGGAAAACATTCGCAGGGCCAAAGGTTGGTTTGATGCTGCCATCCAAAAACAAGGCTATGCCGGCAAGTACCATTATTGTTATTGTACCAAAAGTTCGCATTTCGAACACGTTTTGAGCGAAGCCCTCAAAAATGATATCCATATCGAGACTTCCTCGGCTTTTGACATAGATATCGTAAATCACCTCAAAAAGGCAGTAAAGATAGGCTCCGACACCTATGTGCTTTGCAATGGTTTCAAGCGGGAGGAGTATGTCGAAAAGATCGGAGATCTGATCAATGGTGGTCATCAAAATTGCATTCCCATCATTGACAATTACGAAGAACTGGGGACATTGAGCAACGCCATTGAAGGCAAATTTAAGGTGGGGATTAGAATTGCTTCCGAAGAGGAACCCAAGTTTGAGTTTTACACCTCTCGATTGGGGATAGGGTATAAAAACATCATTCCTTTCTACGAGCAATCGATCAAAAATCATCCCAAGGCGGAGTTGAAAATGCTTCATTTCTTTATCAATACAGGAATAAGAGATACAGCCTACTACTGGAATGAACTTTTGAAGTGTTTGAAGGTATACGTCAACTTGAAGAAAATCTGTCCCAGTCTTGACAGTTTGAACATAGGAGGAGGATTTCCTATCAAAAACTCTCTGGCTTTTGAGTACGATTATGCCTACATGGCCGAGGAGATCATCTATCAGATTCAACAGGCTTGTGCAGAGGCCCAAGTGGCGGTTCCGAATATCTTTACAGAATTTGGGAGTTTTACTGTGGGCGAAAGCGGTGGTGCGATCTACCAAGTACTGCATCAAAAACAACAAAATGATCGGGAAAAATGGAATATGATCAATTCTTCATTTATTACCACCATGCCCGATTCGTGGGCCATCAGCAAGCGGTTTGTCATGCTTCCGATCAATCGGTGGAATGACGAATACGAGCGGGTTTTGTTGGGAGGTCTCACTTGCGATAGTGACGACTACTACAATTCAGAACAGCATCTAAACGCCATCTATCTGCCCAAGTTTAGAAAAGAAAAGCCATTATATATCGGATTTTTTAATACCGGTGCCTATCAAGAAAGTATCGGAGGATTTGGAGGCCTGCAGCATTGTTTGATCCCGCAGCCCCAACAAATTTTGATCGAAAGGGACAGCTCGGGAAAAATGACCAGTCGTGTATTTGCAGAACAACAAACGGCAGGTTCATTTTTGTCTATTTTGGGATATGATCAGCCCCAGCCTATTGGGGTGTCGAAAGTATCCAAAGCGATAAAGGAACGCCCGTTAATAGAAGAAATTAAAATTTATTGATCGAAAATGACAACAGAAAAAACATATGCCGGCATTCCCAAGGCATTTGCAACCCCCGAAAAATCCAAAGTAGTGCTATTGCCGGTCGCCTATGATGGAACCAGCACTTGGGGAAAGGGGGCAGATAAGGGGCCACAGGCATTTTTGGAAGCTTCTGAAAATATGGAGCTTTACGATATAGAGACCGACAGTGAGGTGTATCAAGAGGGGATTTACCTTGCACCAATCTTGGCGGGTTTTTCTTCCCCAGATCAAATGGTCAAGACGGTGCACCATACCGTCAAAGATTATATCGGTCGCAACAAGATGGTGACGATTGTAGGTGGGGAGCATTCTGTCTCGATAGGAGCCATCAGGGCATTCAATGAGGCCTATCAAGGGCTCACTGTCCTTCAGATTGATGCCCACGCCGACTTGAGAAAAAACTATCAAGGCTCGCCCTACAACCATGCTTGT
>CAZGUB010000084.1:0-5585 GCA_964528935.1 uncultured Flavobacteriaceae bacterium
AAATGTATTTTTTGCTCACGAAATGGGTAATGACTTTTGGATGGACAATGCCTTGGAATTGATGACCGAAAATGTGTACATCACTTTCGATCTGGATGCATTTGACCCTTCTATACTCCCTGCTACTGGAACCCCGGAACCGGGAGGGCTTTTTTGGTATGAAACTCTTGAATTTTTGAAAAAGGTGTTTACAGAAAGACAGGTGGTGGGTTTTGATATAGTGGAACTCTGCCCGAAGGAAAACGAAAAGTCTTCCGATTTTCTGGCGGCCAAGTTATATTACAAAATGCTGAGCTACCATTTCCAGCAAACGGCTGACAAGGACTGATGATTCGTGTTTTAGAAACCAGAAATAATTCATGAAAAAAGAAAAGCCTAGGGGGACCATTTCGACATTTTTGGAGCAACATTTTCTTCATTTTAATGCAGCAGCTTTGGTAGATGCGGCAAAAGGATACGAGCAACAATTGGCTCTAGGGTCAAAAATGTTGGTTTCCCTGGCCGGAGCGATGAGTACTGCAGAATTGGGTAAGATTTTTGCCGAACTCATCCGTAAGGAAAAAGTTCACATTGTCTCATGTACTGGTGCCAATCTGGAGGAGGATGTAATGAATTTGGTGGCGCACGCCCATTACAAAAGAATACCTCAGTATAGAGACTTGACCCCTGCAGACGAATGGGAGCTCTTGGAGTCGGGGTTGAACCGTGTTACGGATACATGTATTCCAGAGGAAGAAGCATTTCGGAGATTGCAGAAGCATGTTTTTGAACTTTGGAAGGCGGCCGATGAAAAGGGAGAGCGATTGTTCCCCCACCAGTTTATGTATCGGTTGTTGCTTTCGGGAGTCTTGGAACAATATTATCAAATAGATGTCAAGGATTCTTGGGTATATGCCGCCGCTGAGGCAGATTTGCCCATGGTGGTCCCCGGATGGGAAGACAGTACCATGGGAAATATTTTTGCCAGTTATGTGATGAAAGGGGAATTGAAGGCCAGTACGGTCAAATCCGGGATTGAATACATGACTTATTTGGCCGATTGGTACCAAAAAAACGGTCATTACGGAGTAGGATTTTTTCAGATTGGCGGGGGAATTGCCGGTGATTTTCCCATTTGTGTAGTGCCCATGTTGTATCAGGATTTGGAAAAGACCGACACCCCGTTTTGGAGTTATTTTTGTCAAATCAGTGATTCTACGACCAGCTATGGTTCCTATTCTGGAGCGGTTCCCAACGAAAAAATCACATGGGGAAAATTGGATATAAATACGCCAAAGTTCATCATCGAGAGCGATGCAACCATTGTAGCCCCACTGATTTTTGCATTTTTATTGGATCAATAATTTTTTTGATTTTAACAAACATGAAACGCGTCATAATAGATCATAAAAAACTCAGCCCTGCATTGCTCGATTTACTGATTGAAAAATTTCCTGACGGACACGACGACAAGGACATCATCAGCTTCAAGAATGCCCAAGGCGAATGGGTAGAATGCCTAGAGGTTAGAACCGAAGACACCTTGTATTTGGTAAAGATCAATAAGCATTTTATTGTAGAGGTTAAGGATCAGGACCTTGATGAGGAGGAAAACGACGAGATGGAGATTGAGGATTTTGAGGAGCCATAGTGTTTTAGGGCGGTGAGTGCTTTTTCATAATTCTTTCTTCTGGGGGGTATCATCCTATGAACGATATTCATTCCATCTCTTTTTACTATATTGGTTTTTTAATAAATAAGAAAATGTACCATTCCCATTCGGTAAAAAGATCCATACGTATGAATAATAAAATTTACCTATTCCTTCTGGTTGTTTCATTTCTTCCTCTTCATTCTATTAGTGCCCAGGTTCTTGAAAAGGGAGTTCCCGAGCAAGTGGGAATGGATTCTGGTCGTCTTCAAAATTTGACAAGAGTATTGCAACAATATGTCGATCAAAAACAGTTGTCCGGAGCTGTAGCCTTGGTGGCTAGAAAAAACAAAATCGTTTATTTTGAGGCCATAGGAGCCGGGGATTTAGAAGACAATAGGCCCATGGAAAAGGATGCTGTTTTTAGAATTGCTTCTCAAACCAAAGCCATTGTAAGTGTGGGAATCATGATACTTCAGGAGGAGGGAAAATTGTTGATTTCTGATCCTGTTGGAAAGTATATCCCTGAGTTTGGGGAGACCCAAGTGGCCGTTGCTCAGGAGAATGGAGGATATCGTATTGAGGCGTCCAAACGGCCCATTACAATTCGAGATTTGCTGACCCATACTGCCGGGATCGGATATGGAGGGGGAGTCGCTGCCGATCAATGGAAAAAAGCCGATATTCAGGGGTGGTACTTTGCTCATCGGGAAGAGCCTATATTGGCTACTGTAGAGCGTATGGCAGCATTGCCCTTTGATGCCCAACCGGGGGAAAAGTTTGTTTATGGCTACAATACCGACATTCTAGGGGCATTGATCGAAGTGGTCTCTGGGATGACTTTGGCAGATTTTTTAAAATCCAAAATACTGGATCCGCTAGGTATGACCGATACTCATTTTTATTTGCCACAAGGCAAAAAACTGCGCTTGGCCACCGTCTACTCCTCTGCCGATGGAGGGATTGAAAGGGCACCGGTTTCGGGTACCATGGTTAGTCAGGGTGCCTATGTAGCGGGTCCTCGGAAAAGTTTTTCGGGGGGAGCCGGGCTGTTGAGTACGGCTATGGATTATGCGCGTTTTTTGCAGATGATGCTCAACGGTGGGGTGTACAACGGCCACCGAATTCTCTCCAGAAAAAGTGTGGAGGCCATGACGGTCAATCATCTGGACAAGGCTCGTTTTGAATGGAGCAATGGAACAGGTTTTGGTCTTGGATTTTCGGTATTGGAAAATCTGGGTTTACGGGGCGATCTTGGGACCGTAGGAGAATTCGGCTGGGGAGGAGCCTATCACTCTACCTACTGGGTAGATCCAAAAGAGGAATTGGTGGTGGTGTATTTTACGCAGCTGATTCCGGCCAAGGACATTGACGATCATGCCAAGCTGAGAACCCAAGTTTATCACGCCATCGCAGACTAAGATTCTCCGTTGAATGATGCAGATGGGTTGGATGACTGAGGTTTATTATTTAATATATACATAATAGCTCATATATATTTTTATTACATTGCAATACATAAAAAATCATTGATTTTGGCCGAAATAGCTCATAGTTTTCAAACTGAATCTGACGAAAATCTCCAAGAAGATCAGATTTTTACTGAAGTAAGTAATTACATCTAGAGGGAGTTTAATAAAGTCAATTTTACGGTTCAGGGATTTACCGCAACCGTCAAAAGTAAACTTCTAAACCCAGTGGTAAAGCTCAACGAATCGGTTGACATCAAGGAAAAAGAAAAAAAAGCTAAGGTGTTTTTGAATGTGAATGCCAAACCCAATGGTTGGTTTTGGTTTGAGGTAGCGGTAGGATTGTCTTTTCCTGTATTGTGGGTTTTATTGGGTATTCAGTGGTTTACTCAAAAAAATAAATCTTCTGAGTTGCTCAACCATCTCAATAATCATTTGGATTCTAAATTTTCTGCATTTTAGGCGCGGTGACCCCCATTGGTTTTTTTGTAGGTAGATTTCAAAACTCATCATTTTAGAACCAAAAAAGGCCTTTTTAGAACCATTTAGAACCATTTAGAACCAGAACCCCTATTTTTGGGGCTTTTAACGCCTTTTTTTAGAACCAAAATTGATCATTTTAGAACCATTTTTTTGTTTTTTTCATCAATGTATAGTGAGTGAAAACAGGTTCTGCTGATTTCTTCGAACGCTAGTAAACCCATTCTATCTCTACGAAATTGTGAATATTGTCGAGGGTAAAGACAACAAAAAGGTCTATTTTGCGTTTTGTCTAAAATATTCTATTGAACCAAGTGATTCTTTTTTTTCTATTACTCTTTTTTTTGGTGGGGGCACCCGCCCATGCTCAAACCAAATTGTTTGATGGTTTTTTGTATCAAATGCCAAAAAAAGAGGCCATTTCCATTCTGAAAGACAATAAAAAGAAATTCAACAACCTGAAATTCGGTACCAAAAACAATTTTGTTTTAAGAAAAGGTTCTCTTGCCTTCGAGAATGATATTTTGATTCACATTACCCTTTGGAGTAAAAATGATCTCAATTCAAATGCTGCGGGAAAAAAACTTCAAGAAGCCGTAAAATACTTTGAATCTAAGGGCTTTGAGATGGTGTATTCCCAACCCAAATGGTCCGATCCTAAAATAAAAGATTTGACCAAACCCTACATAAGGATGGTTCATGTGGAGGAAAAACTATTGGTAGAGTTGGAACCCAGAGGTCAAGGAGATTTGTTCAATGTCTTTTTGAGCTACTACGATTTGGATTGGTTTAAAAACCGATTGAACGATTTATAGATCTAAGTTGATTCCGACCCCAAACAATTCCCTGATCTGAAGATCTGCAACTAGGTCGTGGTCGTAGAGCAAATGAATGATGAGATTGGAAGATACCCTGTCGTTGATTTTCATTTTAATGGCGGTGTTTATTTCAAAATCTACATTTTGAATTTCATTGAGGTAGTTCAGATAAATGTTAAATTTATTTTCCATGGAGATGTTTTGCATCAGCAAAAACTTTTTAAATCCATTGAGGGCACTTCCCAGGTATAGTTTGTGATTTTGGCCTTTTTCCACGCCAAAATATTTTTTTCCTTCCATCAGGTTTTTGGTAAAAGTGGGGTTTACCAAAATGATCCTTCCAGTGAGTGGGGAGAGGTTGATCCAACTGTCTTTGTTTTTTTTGTAGTACCATCCTAAACCCAATTGTACGATAGCTGGGGAAAAAAATTGCGATTGCTTTTCCTGCCCAGCAATGTTGTCCAAGGTGTAATACCTGAAACCAGGCAATATTTGGGTTCTGAGGTTGAGGTTTACTGAATAATTCCAATAGGGGTTGATCTGCTTTCCCAATTGGCTGTTGATTTCGAATCTGTCGTCTGCTTTTTTGAGTTTGCTGTTTTGTATTTTATTTCCTCCCAAAGACAAAACAATGTAGCTGTCCCAAACCCAGCCTTTTCTGTCCGAATAATTAAAGTGGTAATCTAGGTTAAAAAACCCAGACAAAGAACTTTCTCCCCCAGAAATCCAATTTTCAAAAAATGCCTGATTCAGATTGAGGTTGATATTTCCATAATATTTCATCCTTTTCCCACCAAAGGTAGAATTGATGATGGCGTCGAAGGGGAGGGAATCAATAGGGATGGTGTATTCTTCTTGCGAAATTCCTTTAAGAGAAGTCAATGCCAAAAAGAAAATCAGCAAATGTTTTTTCATAAATTCTTGTATTTGTTATTTATTTCTAAAATATAAATTTAAATCAAAACCCCTTCAAATCATACCCCACAAAACTCCTTCCCAACTTATCACAGACTCTTCCGGTATTTCCACTTCCCATAAAAGGGTCTAATACTAATTAACTACTGTTAGATTTAACAGAGGTTATTCAGGTTGAGGTTTCTTGTAACTGAGAAAGAACTTATCTCCTAAACCCTAATCGGAGTGGTTTCTATATCGGGGTTAGTTTTTCTACCTATGGAAAATGATTTG
>CAZGUB010000085.1:0-5585 GCA_964528935.1 uncultured Flavobacteriaceae bacterium
GCTTCTCCCATCCATGAGGTGCTGATCGATAAAGCCCTTTTGGGATGGAAAGAATACGAGCTTGAACTCCTCAGAGATAAAAATGACAATGTCGTGATCATCTGTACCATTGAAAACATGGATCCCATGGGTATTCATACCGGAGATTCCATTACGGTGGCTCCTGCCATGACTTTGTCCGATACCGCTTTTCAGCGGATGCGGGATATGGCGATCAAAATGATGAGAAGTATTGGTGATTTTGCCGGTGGATGTAATGTTCAGTTTGCCGTAAGTCCCGATGAGAAAGAAGACATCATCGCCATAGAAATAAACCCAAGGGTTTCCCGATCGTCTGCGTTGGCCTCGAAAGCCACTGGTTACCCCATTGCCAAAGTCGCCGCAAAATTGGCCATCGGTTATACTTTGGACGAATTAGAAAATCAAATAACCAAATCCACTTCAGCCCTTTTCGAGCCTACTCTAGATTATGTAATTGTCAAAATCCCACGTTGGAATTTTGATAAATTCGAAGGCTCTGATCGTAAATTGGGTCTGCAGATGAAGTCTGTAGGAGAGGTCATGGGTATTGGAAGATCTGTTCAAGAGGCACTGCACAAAGCTACCCAAGCCCTAGAAATAAAGCGCAATGGTTTGGGAGCCGATGGAAAAGGTTATACTGACTACAATCAGGTGATTCAAAAATTAACCCATGCCAGTTGGGATCGTGTTTTTGTGATTTACGATGCCATACAGATGGGGATCCCGCTGAGTAGAATTCATGAAATCACCAAAATAGATATGTGGTTCTTGAAACAATACCAAGAATTGCACGAACTAGAAAAAGAAATATCCAAATACTCCGTCGATACTTTGGACAAAACCCTATTGCTCGAGGCCAAGCAAAAAGGTTTTGCCGATCGACAAATTGCTCACATGCTAGACTGTTTGGAAAGTGAGGTTTATAAAAAAAGAGAAGAATTGGGCATCCAGCGTGTTTACAAATTGGTGGATACCTGTGCTGCGGAGTTTTCGGCTTCTACGCCTTACTACTACTCTACTTTTGAGGAGAAAATGCAGTTGAAAGACGGCGCCCCCTATAGCGAAAACGAAAGTGTGGTCAGTGATCGCAAAAAAGTAATTGTTTTGGGATCGGGTCCCAACAGAATAGGGCAGGGAATCGAATTCGACTACTGTTGTGTTCATGGTGTTTTGGCTTCCTCGGAATGCGATTACGAAACCATCATGATCAATTGTAATCCGGAGACAGTTTCTACCGATTTTGATATTGCAGACAAGTTGTACTTCGAGCCCGTTTTTTGGGAACACATCTATGACATCATCCAACACGAAAAGCCCGAAGGGGTGATTGTTCAATTGGGAGGACAAACGGCCTTGAAATTGGCCGAAAAACTCGATCGATATGGTGTCAAGATTATCGGAACCAGTTTCGAAGCACTCGACTTGGCCGAGGATCGCGGAAGTTTTTCAACCCTACTGAAAAATAATAACATACCTTATCCCGAGTTTGGCGTTGCAGAAACCGCAGATCAAGCACTTCAGTTGGCAGATGAATTGGACTTCCCCATTTTGGTTAGACCCTCCTATGTGTTGGGCGGACAGGGGATGAAGATTGTCATCAACAAAGAGGAGTTGGAAGCCCATGTAGTAGACCTGTTGCGCAAAATCCCCAACAACAAACTGTTGTTGGATCACTATTTGGATGGAGCCATTGAAGCCGAAGCTGACGCCATTTGTGACGGGGAAAATGTATACATCATTGGGATCATGGAACACATAGAGCCTTGTGGCATTCATTCCGGAGACTCCAATGCGACCTTGCCTGTCTTCAACTTGGGCGAATTTGTTTTACAACAAATCAAAGACCACACCCACAAAATTGCTTTGGCACTCAATACCAAAGGCTTAATCAATATACAATACGCCATCAAGGACGATAAAGTCTATGTGATCGAAGCCAATCCCAGGGCCTCCAGAACGGTTCCCTTTATTGCTAAAGCATATAATGAGCCCTATGTAAACTATGCCACCAAGGTCATGTTGGGTCACAATAAGGTCACAGATTTTGAATTTACTCCCGAGCTGAAAGGCTATGCCATCAAGCAACCTGTTTTTTCTTTCAATAAATTTCCCAATGTAAACAAGCAATTGGGCCCGGAAATGAAAAGTACCGGAGAAAGTATCTTGTTTATTGATAGTCTCAAGGAGGATGAATTTTATGATTTGTACGCCCGAAGGAAAATGTACCTGACCCAATAATTTTTTTATTTTTACTTTTGTAGTTTGATTGATGTAGTATGATAAATAAGAATGTTTTTATAGTTTCTGCCATTGTATTGGCAGTATTGTCTAGGTTTTTACCCCATCCCCCCAATTTCACTCCCATTGCAGTCATTGGACTATTGGCCGCTCAAGGTTTTGGCAACCGCTGGTTCACCTTTATGATTCCCATTATTAGCCTTTTTCTGTCGGATCTTGTTTTGGGTCTCCATGCCACCATACCCTTTGTTTATCTGTCATTTATAATTATAGTGACATTGGGACTTTTAGTCAAAAAAGTAAATTTCACCACCGTACTATCAGCGTCCGTGATTTTCTTTCTGGTGAGTAATTTTGGAGTTTGGTTGATTTACTATCCCAAAAGTATCGCAGGCTTCCTAGAGTGTTACGCCCTGGCCCTGCCATTCTTTTTGAATACCCTAATGGGAGACTTGGTTTATGCAGCCTTGTTGATCTATCCCTTTTACGTCCTACAAAACAAGAAAATGCTTTCTTTTTAAGTTGCCGTATAAGAAATTTCCTACGGCTAAAAACCTCTTTTTCTAAACCTTTTGGTTCCATTTTTGTGTTTTATTTCTGTTTGGATTGAAAACTATAATTCTCTCAATAGATGGACAATTATTTTATAAATTTGCGCTGTGAAATGGTTTTGCATAGCAAATGAAAAGGGAAATTGGTTAAAAGCCAATGCTGTACCCGCAACTGTAAGCTGAATCCGTATCGCGGATGTTTTTCCAAAATCTTAGTGCCACTGATTTGATCGGGAAGGTCGTTGGAAAAAACGCAAGCCAGGAGACCTGCCTTTCACAGTAATTCAAAGCTTCGGGGATAAAGCATTGAAGGGCTTAATGGAAGTTTATATCCCACAATTTTTTTTGATGAAAATTGCGCCTATTTTTTTTATTGCTCTCGCAGCAATAAATGTTTCATTCTCTCAAGACCAGTCTTTGGACAGCATCTCTAGGGCTACCCAATTTTTGGAAGAAGTGGTGGTGAGTGATTCCAGATTTTCCTTAAAACGTTCTCAATCGGGCAAGGCCGTAATCAAGATCAATGCCGAAGAGATTCAACGCTTTTCCGGTTTGGGTTTGGGGGTGCTCCTTTCATCCCACTTGGGGATCGACGTAATTGGAAAAAATATGTATTCAGGTCAAAATCCTACAATATCCATTAGGGGAGGTCGTAACCGACAGGTACTCATTTTGATTGACGGGGTCAGGGTATCGGATCCCTCTAGGATAGACAATGACTTCGATATCAATGCGCTAAATATCGAAATGATTGAATCCATTGAGATCATAAAAGGGGCTGCCAGCAGTTTGTATGGAAGCTCTGCCGCTACCGGAGTGATCCATATTACGATCAAAAAAGCCAAAGAGTCTCCCCAACTTATTCTTAAAAAAAGTTGGGGAACGGAATTGGCTTCCGATCAACCCATTGCAGGGGCCACCGCAGGGAATCATTTGATTCAACTCAGCAGTACGGTAAAAGGCGTTGGGGTAAACCTGGCCTATGCAGAACGTTATAGTGACGGGATGAGTGCTGTGGTGGGCCAAGAGCCGGATCCTTTTGGAAAAGTGAATTTTAATGTGGGCATTTCCGGAAATCTAGCCTCCAAAATAAAATGGAGATTAAATTGGAATCAGGACAATGTAGAGGCCGAATATGACAATGGTTTTCCCCTTGGAGATGCTGATTTCTCCTATACTACCTTATTGGATCGATGGTCTCTCCATTCACAATATCTCTATACTGGAGGAAGCCTCTCTATCAATGCAGGCTATCAAAAAAACAAACGATCTTTTGAGTCGGACTACCCTATATCTTTTGAAAGTGAAAACCTCAATGTTGACCTATTCAACAAATATATTTTCAACGCAAAGTTTTACACCATTTTGGGCTTGCAATATCAAGAATCCAGTATGACTGCTGCCTACCATCCCCAGACCCGACAGACTGATGTGTATTGGAATTCTGTCTATGTGGATCCTAGAGGTTTGAATGTAAATATTGGGATACGCTACAATCGGCACAATGCCTATGTAGGACATTGGATTTACAACCTGAACCCTTCATATTCATTTGACTTGAGTTCCAAAAAGAAAATGAAAATCATGAGTAGTTATGGCAAGGCTTTTATTGCACCCGGTTTGTATCAGTTGTACGACCCTTTTTACGGGAATACAGCGTTGATACCGGAAAATAATTTAAGTTTTGAATTGGGAAAAGAAATATGGTCGGAAAAGAGTCGTTTTTCGGCTGTCTTTTTTCATCGAAAAGAAGACCCTACTTTGATTTTTGATTATTCTAGAGGCGAAATGGGTCAATATGGAAATTCTGAATCGGTAATTGTTTATAGAGGACTGGAATGGTCTTATGATTTTAAACTTTTTGACGAGATTCAGACCCGACTGAACTATATTTTTACCGAGACCGAGGGGGGAGATCTTAGGAGTGTCCCCAAGCACGCTTTAACGGGAGTGATGGATTTGCCTCTCACAAGGCAGACTCATCTGAATTTGCTCGGACAATATGCAGGCAAAAGAGTGGCTACAGACGGTACGCCACTGGAAGCCTACTCCCTTTTTACCTTACAGCTGAATCACAAATTTCAAAATCCAGAGACCCAAGTGTATTTTGGGATTTACAATCTATTCGATACCGAATATGTGATTATTCCTCAATATGCCACTCGAGGGAGAAATTTTTTGGTAGGGCTATCAATCCAATTGTAAGGGGGGCATTTTCCTGTCAGGAACCGTCGTAATGATCAGATTTCTGCGAAATTGCGTATCATCGATAGTATTTTCTAGAGGAAAGACGGGTGACTTGATTTTATAGCGAGCAGCGTTACCGGCAATATGATTGAGTGCCAAGGCCAAAAGAGGTTCTGTTTTTTCTCCCAGTACTCCCATTTGGGTAAGATCCTCCTTCAACTTAAGTGTTTCCTGAGGAGCCAGTCCATCGGCATAATCGTAGAAGTCTTGACTATTGGCACTGTAAAAAGCCATGAGGTAAAGGGCGTAGGTGTGATCCGGATTTTTAGTTTGGTTATTGTCGATGTAGTCGTAGATTGCACCGGGTCCTCCTACGTTTTTGCCATAGGTGTTGTCGCCTACCTGTATGACATTGATGTAGGGCGACAATCCATTGATAACCAGTTCACTGGAAGAAGCGCTTCGATCTGTAGTAATGATGTAGACTTGGCTTAAATTCAATGAGTTGATGGGCGTGCCGTCCTCGAGTTGATCCGTAAAATTCTCACCCAACCAAGCGGCATATCGGGGTTGGTTGGCGTTTAAAAA
>CAZGUB010000086.1:0-5585 GCA_964528935.1 uncultured Flavobacteriaceae bacterium
TGGAACTCTATGGAGTAGATAGAGTAACCATAGAAGATTGGAGAAGAAATAGAGGGTTGAAAATGATTGAAGTCTCTACTCATTCAAAATACATTACAGAAAAGGATTTATTAGAGTGGGAAGAGGGGTTGAAAGGAATCTATTTAGTTAAGCGGTTAAATAATTAAAGTGTATCAAAATGAAGTAATAAGAAGATTTGATAGACTCTCTTTTATTAGAATAATTTAACTACTGTATCAACATTTCCAGGATGAGGTTTCTTGTAACTGAGAAAATACTTTTTCCCTAAACCCTAATCGGAGTGGTTTTTATATCGGGGTTAATTTTTTACCCTATGAAAAATCATTATAAGTTGCTCCCCCTATTCTTCAAAGTTGCAGCATAAGTCAATCTATATGTACATAGTTAGAAAATAAAATAGACTCGTATTTAATTCAGATTAAAATTAATTCACTTTAATGAGTTTACTCCCTATCAACTCCCACTCATCCATATAATATGGTTCTTCTTGAATTGATCCAGACTCTTGAAGAAATAACTGGAGTTCTAAAGGTATATTATTCCTCAATTCAATCACACCATCATTATCATAATCCCTTATTTCTATATAGCTTATCCACATTTTATCATTTGAATAAAATGTATCAATAAATGTGTCTGTTTTATCTATATAATCGTTGTCAACTAACTGAAGAATTTGGATATAATAACCAAGGTCTCCCATACCGTTTTTAGCTCTTGTAATAATTATTTCATCAATATTATCCCCATCAAAGTCAAAAAAATCAGCATCATAAGCTATTTCCCAACCTTCAACTCTGGGTAAACGATAAATTTTACCTTGAAACCCACTATTATTTCCGATTAATACTATTGATGAATATTCATTTACTTCATTATCATTCCAGTCATCCTTATCCCAATTCAAAAGGACTAAATCAAGATTGCCGTCTTTATTCAAATCATACATTTCTAGATTATTATAATTCGGGTTTCTATTATTTGTAAAAGGACCTAAATTCTCATATTGACTAAAGTTTCCTGCTCCATCGTTTTGTAAATACATAATACTATGAGGGTTTGTGTCATTACCAGTTGTTGATGTAATTATATCTAGATCACCATCATTATCAAAATCGCCACTAGCTCCCCCATGATGAAATGAGGTAAACTGTGTCAACCTACTTTCTGTAAATTCACCAGAATCACTATTGAATAGAATAATTGGATATTCGCCTGGAAAAGGGGGTCTATCCCATCCATGTCCGAGATATAAAATATCAACTAAGGAATCCCCATTATAATCTCCCAATAAAACTTTCCTACCATGTACAAGACCATAAAACTTGTCAGAATTAACCTCATCTTTGATTAAGTTACCGTCACAATCTCCCTTATAAAACTGAATCAGTTGTCTGTTGTTCTCGTTGGAATAATCATTTTCAAAGTATACGTAATCTATATAACCATCTCTATTGTAATCTAGAGATATGGCGGTACTACCGTAACTGTTCCAAACATGATTATAAATTGGGTAGGGTAAATTAAAATGTTGTTCCGTTTGAATTATTTGAAAGTTGAAATATGAAGGTCTAGAGTAGTCGAGTAGGGGTAGTTTTACACTATCACAGTCAAATTCAAATAAAGCCTTTAGCGTTATGTTAGAATTCATTGTAACTGTAATTGTACTTTCATTTGATCTATTACCTTCCCAAGAAGAAAAAATAAAATTATTATCTGGAGTTGCTGTAATTGTTACCTCCGTTCCTTCATCATAAGTACCCCCTTGAATTGATACAGTTCCTCCTTCTCCAGCTGTAATTGTTAAAGTATATTGTGTTGGGGTTGTTGGTTCAGGAGTTTGAACAACACTTGGTGGTGGTGTTGTATCATCATCATTAGATGAACAACTATAGATAAAAATAGTTAGTGAAATAAATAGGAATGAAAGTTTTTTCATTTTATGAGCAGGCACTTATAGAAGTTGAAAAACTAAAAGTTTTAATTAAAAATGAATTGAAAGATGTTTCGAGTTTTGATAATTAGACTATTCAATAATATTTAAAAAAATCTTTTCTTCATTGTTTATCCAAATATCTGTATCAGAGTCTTTAGATTTAAATTCAAATAAAGGACAAGAAATAAGTTTATCATTATTTATTCTGCGATCTCTTAAAATATGATTCAAGAAAATTTCTTTTGTTACATGGTTATTATTATTCCCAGTTAATTGCCACGAATCATGAATAACAGGATATGAAAAATCAAGTTTAGCTTTAAAAATGTATTGTTCTCCTTGACCAATTAATTTCTCTTTAACACTAGAATCTTCATAAAATCTATTTCTTCCATTATTTATTAATGAACTATAAAGTGGAAATTCGGACCAATTAGGACCATTATCTTCTATAGGAGGATAAAGACATTCTGTTTCCATATAACTTACACCTACACTTAATTTAAGTTTTGAAATATTTTTTACTGAAAATGAGATAGGTACTCCTTTAGTTTCCCAGGCATACATGACTTTATTTTTAATTCTGGGATGTTTTTTCTTAACTATTTTTGAATACTTTAAAATCAAATCTTTTGAAAGAGAGTATATGTAGATTTCACCATCTTTTTTAAGGTTGTTGGAGATAAATTCAACTGTATTATATGATTCTAAGATTTTATCTCTTTCATTATTAGAAATACTTTCAATAAATATTTTTTTTATTTCAACGTGGTCATTTTTTCCTAATCCCCATTCACCATAGTAATCAAAATCTCCTTCTCCATCCATATGATATTCTAGTTTTTTGTTTAAGGAATCAATAAAAAATCTAATTTTACCATAACCACTAGCGTTTTCAATTGGTCCATCGTTTAATATAGACTTTAAACCTTTGAAATTTCCCTCAATATAGGTTTTTACATATTTATCATTGTTGGTATATGGGAATGAACTAGAATCACTTTGGATTTTCTTTAAATTTTCAATTACGTAGGTTTCATCTAATTTATTAAATGAACCAATAATTGGAGTAAATGTTTGATATCTCAACCTTATTATTTTTTGGAAATCATCACCCTGTTTCTTTCCATTTTTAAGAATAGCAAAACTATTTCCACTTATATTGCCCATTCTAACAGATCCATTGAAGTTACCTGTATATTTAGAAATAGAATCAAACAAGTTTTGAGAATTTTTTAATTCCAATTGGTTGTCATTATTGTCAAAAAATGAAAAACAACCCTTGACAAGAATTAATATCCCCCATACACCAAATAGTGTTTTTAAAATTGATTTTTTTTTGAATTTCATTTTAAAAGGACCAGGATTCACCATTATCATTTGTAATGTAAGTATATTGATTACAAACACACGAATCAAAAGAATTAGAATTTGAAGGTTCAATACAAATACCTACAAAAAATGAATGATAACCCGTATCGGTATTTTGTTGATTAATGTTTATGATAGACCATCCGTCTAAACATAATTCATAATTAGAGTCAGAAATATTGTTTTCAATAAAATCAACTAATCTATTTTTAACTTGTCTGTCTGATATAGTATCCGAAAACATATTATTAAAATCTGATACATAATCATGAGATGGATCAAAATTTACGGCTAATTGAAATACGAGGTTAATGATTAAACCAATTAAGGACCATTTTCCTATTGACCTAGCTTTTAAAGGTGATTTTTTTTTATTTATAAAATATAGAAGAAAACCAAATAAAGGAAAAATGAAACTTAGAAAATTGATTATTTTTGACGGCTTATCTAATTTTTGAGTCATAGTCTTTTGATTAAAAATTTTATTTTCAATTTTAGTTTTTATTAAAAAAATAAAAAGATAATTTGATTGAATTATGATTCAACTATTTCCTAAGTACATTGTTTTTTTTATAATGGTCTTTAGTAATTTAGATAGATCATACAGAGATGATTTAGATTCTGTAAATAATAGACTACAAAATTTTGATCTTACTCAACGAAAATTCCAAAAATTTGAATTAGAGGGAAAGAATTTAATTTTTAATAATTCGACTGGGGAAGTTTTTTTAAAACAAAATGACTCGGTTATTGAAATTAAACAAAAAGATGTACTTCCAATTAGAGTAAGTTCAACTTTGTTTAAATTCAATGATACAATTTTCAGGTACGGTGGATATGGTTTTTACTCTACTAGAAATTTCATTGAGTATTATGACAAAAAAATAAATCGATGGACTTATTACAGAACTAATGGATCATACTCTCCAAAGGGTAGTTTTTATGGTTTTTCATTTTCAAATACTAGATCTGTATACTTATTTGGAGGTAAGAATATTGACTTTGATGATGGAATTGGTCAAATAAATAATAGTGAAGTTTTAGAATTAGATTTCGAAAAAAACCGTCTAACATTTTTAGGCAATACTGATTTTGATTTCAATCAAAAAAGGTATCTCTGTGAATTTGAAAATGGAATATTTTTATATGATTTTTCAAAAGTTTACGAATTTAATTTCAAGAAATTAAAAATAATAGAGTACGAAAAATCTCCATTTCTCACTGATTTAAATTTTTCAAACATTGATAGGAAGATATCAAATGATACTTTGGAATACTATTCTTTTGATGAGTATGAAAGAACACTTATTAAGGTTGATAAAAATGAAATAACTAAAAAAATTATTTCCAAAAGAGATTTGATTCTAAAATCCTATACAGATATTTTTCAATTTTTTCCAATTATTTTAATAATCATAACTGTAATCTACCTCGTTTATGTTAGGATCAAAAAAACAAGAATTTTAATTAAAGATAATTACCTCCTTCATAATGGAAGAAGATACCAATTTGACAATAAAAATGTTGAATTATTGAGAAAAATATTTGTTTCAAATTCAATTTCATTTTCAGATTTATTTAAAATCTTTGAGAATCAAAATCTAACATACTCACAGAATACAAGAATAATTAATGATGAGATAAAAAAACTATCCTTTAGGTTAAAGGATATTCTTGACTTAAAAAATAATCCACTTGAGTTTATTAAATCAGACGAAGACAAAAGATCTAAGATCTTAACTTCATCTTTAGAATTACAAAAGATAAAGATTAAACTTTCAGAATAGTTATATTTCATATTTTCAATACTCCTTCAAATCAAATCCCACAAAACTCCTCCCTAACATATCACAAACTCCTCCGGTAGTTTCTTTTCTTTCTCAACCCTCTACCGATTTAGAAATACCTATGACCTTTCTAATCTTGGTTATGGTATTGAAATGAACTCCTCCAAGTTTGGCCAATTCAATATTCTTCATATTAGGATACTTCTCAATCAGTTCAATTGTTTGTTTATGTTTAGATAGAAACTCTTTCTTGGTTTCTCTTCTTCGGTGGTGTTCTCTCATATCATACACACCCTTCTCTTGGGCTCTTTTAATTCCCTCCATCTGTCTTTCCTTTCTCCACTCGTTTTCCAATTGAGAAAACGCACCCATCATTTGTATTATAATCATAATAGATGGATTTACTTTCCCCTCAACAAGAGTGGTAATACCAAGATTATCTATTTGGAGAGCAACCCCATTATCGTGGA
>CAZGUB010000087.1:0-5572 GCA_964528935.1 uncultured Flavobacteriaceae bacterium
ACCAAGTTGACCGAGCCAAGCACATCCCCAAACAGGTCCCAGCACTGACCATATCAGAGTGCCATGCGACCGACGCATGATACAAACAGATTTACATAAATAGGAATGCATTCATTGTTTAGGACTGTACTGTGACACAATTAAATGCACACCTGGTGTAGTGGTTGAAAGTCCAGAGTTCAAATATGGATGGGCCACTTAATTTTGCAGTGATAAGGAACTCGATAAGGTTATTCTTATTCCTATCTTTCCAAAGGTTTGATACAAGATCAGGAGGTGGAGCCGATCCGAGTAGACGTTTCTTTGGTCAATGCCCAAGATGAATTGGACCTTGAAAGCATTAAAAATTGGCAAAAAGATTTCCAACAGGCCACCTTCCTTCTCGAGGGGGGCGTATGCAAAGTGGGGCGTGAGGTCGAAAAAATGTCGAAGTCCAAATATAATGTCGTCAACCCCGATGAAATTTGTGACGCCTACGGGGCAGACACCTTAAGGATGTACGAAATGTTTTTGGGTCCCATAGAACAAGACAAACCATGGAATACCGCTGGTATTTCGGGGGTACACAATTTCTTGAAAAAATTGTGGCGACTGTTTTACAGGCAAAATCAATGGGTAGTCAACGAAGACAAACCCGATGCCGCCAGTCTAAAAATACTCCATCAAACCATCAAAAAGGTGACTGACGATATGCAGCGGTTGTCTTTCAATACCTGTGTGAGTACTTTTATGATCTGTGTAAACGAATTGACTGCGCTTCAGTGCAACAGCCGTGCTGTTTTGGAGCCACTTTTGATACTGCTTTCCCCTTTTGCTCCACACTTTTGTGAGGAATTGTGGCAGCAGCTCGGCCATGGTCAGAGTATAGAATTTGTGCCTTTCCCGGCATTCGATCCCTCAAAAGTGGCAGAAACCAACAAAGATTATCCTGTTTCTTTTAATGGAAAAATGCGTTTTACCCTAGCGTTGCCATTGGCGATGGGGGTAGATCAAATAAAAGAGGCAGTCCTGCAAGACCAAAGAACTGTGGAACAAATGAAAGGGGCAGTGCCAAAAAAAATAATTGTGGTTCCAGGAAAAATCATCAACATTGTGCTGCAATGACAAAACTTGAAATAGAAATTATAGGGCTTATCGCCGCTATATTGACCACTTTTGCATTTATCCCACAAGTGATCAGGATCTGGAAAAAACGTACTTCCGGCGGCGTCTCCATCACTATGTATGTCATTATGTTTCTCGGAATTTGTACTTGGTTTGTATATGGAACTTTAATCGACAGTTTTGCCGTGATGGTGGCCAATGCCCTCTCTGGGGTACTGCAGTTGTTGATTATTGTCTTTGCAGTCATGTTTCGCAAAAACACTTAAAAACGAGCTTAAATTTCAATTTGCCTTTTGATTTGTTGGTCAAGCGAGATAAAAGTTTCCGTTCTCGATACTCCTTCGATGGTTTGAATGCGGTGATTCAATAAATTCATCAGATGTTCATTGTCGTGACATAGGATTTTGATCAATACACTCCAGTTGCCCGTGGTATAGTGACATTCGATCACTTCTGGAATTTTTTCCAATTGTTTTACTGCCTCTGGGTTTCTCATTGCCTTGTCTAGATAGATGCCTATAAACGCCATGGTTTTATACCCCAAAACCCTTGGATTGATCATCATCTGAGATCCGGCGATTAGCCCGGAACTCTCGAGCTTTTTGAGGCGCTGGTGAACGGCTGCTCCAGATATGCCTACGCTTTTGGCAATCTCATTGATGGATTTTCGGGCATCGACCATCAAAGCCCTCAAAATGATTTTGTCTATTCCATCGATTAAAACCTTGTTGTCTTCTTTTTTCAACTCTAACGAATTATTTGTTTACAAAATAAATCAAAAATCTTTTTTTAATTACTTATTTAAACACAATTTGATAGTAGATTTATTTTATAAAAGTATATGATGAAAAAATACCTAATCACCGGAGGAATTTTTGCCTTACTATCGGTACTCTTGGGAGCCATAGGCAGCCATGCCTTAGAAAATAGACTTTCTACAGAATCCTTACAAGCTTTTGAAACGGCCAACCGATACCTGATGTATCACGCTTTGGCACTGTTGGTCATTTCTCAGACTCCATTGGTCACTCGTCCATGGATTTTTGGGTTATTTTTTTGGGGTGTCCTGTTGTTTTGTTTCAGTATTTATGCCCTCAGTTTGGGCAGCCTAACCCCCTTTCAGTGGAGCGTTTTGGGTCCAGTTACCCCTATGGGTGGAGGGTTGCTAATTCTGGGCTGGGCCTTATTGATTAAGGAAAGTTTGAAGTTAAAGTCGAAATAATAAAAGCCTATTTGCCGTTGTTGTCGTTGATGTATTTTTCGATGGCCATGGTCATCGAAGGGGTTTCGGGCGTGGGGGCTTTGATATCGATTCTCAGCTTGGCCTTGTCAGCGGCCAAAATGGTTGCATTGCCGTAAACTGCGATTTTGGTGTTGTTCTGTTCAAAATCTGGGAAATTCTTGAATAAAGATTCAATTCCTGAAGGACTAAAAAACACCAATACATCGTAGTAAACATCTCTCAGATCGGACAGATCACTAACCACCGTTTTGTAGAGGGGTGCTCTGGTCCAGTCGATTCCCATTTTGTTGAGACAGTCCGGAATACTGGGTTTTAGAATATCAGAACTGGGCAGCAAAAACTTCTCATTTTGAAACTTTTTAAAAACGGCCTCCAAATCTTGAATGTTTTTATCTCCCACATATATTTTGCGCTTCCTGTAAACCACATATTTTTGAAGATAGTAAGCCACAGCTTCGGATTGACAAAAATATTTGGTAGTATCCGGCACCTTGTAGCGCATATCTTTGGCGATTCTAAAAAAGTGATCGACTGCGTTTCTGCTGGTCAAAATGACATTCTCGAAGCCCGAGAAATCAATTTTTTGTAAACGAACCTCTTTGGCCGAGAGCCCCTCCACATGAATAAAAGGGCGAAAATCAATCTTTAACTTGTGTTTTTCTTGCAGTCGTGAATATGGAGATTTTTCACTGGCTGGCTCGGGTTGGGAAACCAAAATAGTTTTCAATTTCATACTTTCTTCGGGTTAAGCTTTTTGTCTAATAAAAAAATTAAAGAGCCAAAGCCAAGGCACTATTTTGAATGCACAAAGATACAAAATTAAATATATAAGACGATCCAATCTACCCCTTATAATTCTAGAATAGAGATATAAATGAGAGATAAAAAGACATCCATATAACACGATACAAAGCAGTAAAAAATAGGTTGAAGCCTGAAAAAATCTATAATAGTAAATACAAAAAAACACCAAACCATAACTTCCAAACAAGGCATGTAAGCTCATGCTCCTGAAGATTGCTTTTGCGAAAAAATCGCTTGAGTTCAAAAGTTCAAAAATCGCCTTTAGCAAAAAATATCTTATGACCACCAGTATCAATATGATGCCAATAAAAAGGGGAAAAGCAATTTTATCTCCAGGAGTTATCAAATAATTTTGATAAAAAACATATCCGATGAGGGAAAATGCGATCAAGCTTATCGCATTCGAAATAAGATTGAATAAAAGAAAAGGATTTATGAGCCTCTCCTTTTCAAAATTCTGAAAGTAGCTGTTCAAATCCCAGAAAGATAGTAAGTACTTAAGCCTCCGGGGGTGGGACTTGAACAATGCCACGAAGAGGGCAAAAACCAAAACAAGAAGAAGGGTGACCCAGTTGTGTTGCAACTCAAATCTTGCTGTCCACTCAAACATGAGATAAAATTAAGGAAGTATTTCTTCTCTACGTTTTATTTCCTCCGATTTAGTACTTTTGTTTTGGCACATATGGAAAAAGCACTGGTCATTATTCCCACCTACAACGAGGCTGAGAACATCACAAAAATTAGCGAAATCATCTTAAAAAAGAAAGATTTTCACGTTTTGGTTGTCGATGATTCTTCTCCAGACGGCACCGCCATGTTGGTACTGGAGTTAATGGAAATTTATCCCAAGTCATTGTTTCTTGAAAAACGTCAAAAAAAACAAGGGCTGGGAAAGGCCTATGTCCACGGATTCAAATGGGCCATCAAAAATCAATACGACTATATTTTCGAGATGGATGCCGACTTTTCTCACGACCCTGGGGAGCTGACTCCCATGCTGGCGGGTCTAAAGTCCGGTTCAGACATGGTGATCGGTTCCCGATATTGCAAGGGCATAAACGTGGTCAATTGGCCCTTGAGCAGAATACTTTTATCCTACCTGGCTTCCCTATATGTCCAAATCATTACATGGATGCCCATCAAGGATCCTACCGCCGGTTTTGTAGCTTACCGCGCACAAGTACTAAAAAATCTGGACTTGGACAGGATTAAATTTGTAGGCTATGCTTTTCAGATCGAAATGAAGTATCTGGTGTGGAGAAAAGGTCACACTTTTGCAGAGTATCCTATTGTATTTACCAACCGGCAATTGGGGGTTTCCAAAATGAATGGCAAAATTATTTGGGAAGCCTTGGCCGCAGTCATAATTTTACGATTGAACAGCATCCTTAACAAAAATTAATGAAAGAAATTTTGATTCAAAAGGCCCTTTTGGTCAACGAGGGTAGAGTTCAGCAGCTGGATTTGCTCATCGGTGGAGCCAAGATCAAAAAAATCAGTGACTGCATTATTCCCACCGGGCAGGAAGAAGTCATCGATGCAACTGGATGTCACCTGTTGCCGGGGTGGATCGACGATCAAGTCCATTTCAGAGAACCGGGATTGACACACAAGGCCACCATTCACTCCGAATCCAGAGCTGCCGTAGCTGGGGGAATTACTTCATTTCTCGAAATGCCCAATACCCAACCCCAAACCACCACCCGTGAAGCACTAGAGGATAAATTGCAAATCGCCTCCAAAAATGCCATTGCCAACTATGGTTTTTTATTTGGAGGAACCAACGATAATCTAAACGAAATCAAAGAAGTGGACAATACCCAAGCAGCAGGGCTAAAATTGTTTTTGGGATCTTCAACCGGAAATATGTTGGTCGATGATGAGGAAGTATTGAAAAAGATTTTTTCCAGTACGGATCTCCCCATTGCTGTTCATTGTGAGGATGAAAGCACCATACGAAGAAATATGGCCCTTTACCGAGACCGCTATGGCGATGATATTCCCATAGAAAAACATCCTGAAATCCGTAGTGAGGAAGCTTGCTATCTGTCCTCTTCAAAGGCTGTTCGTTTGGCCAAAGCAACCGGTGCAAGGTTACACGTTTTTCATCTTTCTACTGCCAAAGAAACCCATTTGTTTTCGAATAAAAAACCACTTAAAGAAAAAAAAATTACTGCTGAAGTTTGTGTTCACCACCTTTGGTTTTGTGACGAAGATTATTTGAAACAGGGTAGCCTGATCAAATGGAATCCTGCAGTAAAAAAAGCCAGCGACCGCAAGGCCCTTTGGGAGGCCCTCAACGATGACCGCATAGACGTATTGGCCACCGACCACGCCCCGCATACCCTAGCCGAAAAACAAAATCCTTACACTCAAGCGCCTTCGGGTGGACCGTTGGTCCAACATGCCTACTTGGCCATG
>CAZGUB010000088.1:0-5549 GCA_964528935.1 uncultured Flavobacteriaceae bacterium
ATCTGTTTTTTCAAAGTTTTCCGATCGATCTGTTATCCAAAATTTGAGCAAGAAGCCCAATTGAACCCATGTGGCTTCGGAGAAAAGTGGAGCAGGATGCTGAAGGTAGGAAGGCTTGTTGATATTGCCCTCTTCGATGAGTGTGGTCGCAAAACCCTTGAAAGATTTTCGCAATGGAGAAAGTTGCACCAACTTGGTGATGATCTTTTCTTCACCCCTAAGAGAAAATAAAACATAACTCCGGTTGAGTAGCAACACCTCAAAAAAGGTGTAATAAAAACTGAGCAACCTTTCCTTGGGTGGGGCGGGTACAAAATTTTCGTCTTTTTCCAACAAGGTCATCACATTGTCGTAAAAGGACTCCCAGACAGCAGATTTGACAGCATCCAAAGAACCAAAAAACTTATAAAAATCCTTTTCATTCATCGACTGCGATTTACAAAATTTATAGACAGAAACTGGAAAATGATCTTGATCCAAACTGTACGCCATAAAAGCGCTGATGATCTCCTGTTTCGCCTTGTGTTCCTTCTGACTCATGGGTATAAATTTTTTTTAAATATACAATATGTTTATTAATTTTAAAAAAAACTTAAACAAAAAATTATGGTGTCAATCTGTCATTTTTTTGGGTTTGGTATTTTTTTTGTCATGTTTGAAGAAAACTATTAATATGTCAAACGGTAAAATCAATGTATCGGTAGAAAATATTTTTCCACTGATCAAAAAATTCCTATACAGCGACCACGAAATATTCCTAAGAGAACTAATCTCCAATGCGACCGACGCCATCAGCAAACTCAAACACCTGAGCAGCATAGGCGAAGTCAAAGGTGAAATCGGTGATGCCCGCATCGAAGTCAAAGTGGACAAGAAAAACAAAAAAATCCACATCATCGACCAAGGGGTGGGAATGACTGCCGAAGAGGTAAACAAATACATCAACGAAGTGGCCTTCTCGGGTGCCGAAGAGTTTTTGGAGAAATACAAAGACAACGCCAAAGACTCCGGAATTATAGGTCATTTTGGATTGGGCTTCTACTCTGCCTTTATGGTGGCCAAAAAAGTAGAAATCATTACCAAATCCCACCAGGATGCGCCCGCTGCACACTGGACTTGCGATGGTTCGCCAGAGTACCGCTTGGAAAAAGCCGACAAAAAGGAGCGAGGCACCGAAATCATTCTACATATAGCCGAGGATTCCAAAGAATTTCTGGAAGAGGCCCGCATTCGCGAGCTGCTCAACAAGTACAACAAGTTTATGCCTTTTCCCATCAAATTTGGCACCAAAGAAGAAACCCTACCCCTACCCAAAGATGCCAAGGAAGATGCCCAACCCGAAACCAAAACGGTTGACAACATCATAAACAACACCCATCCGGCTTGGACCAAAACCCCGGCAGACCTCAAGGAAGAAGATTACAAATCTTTCTATAGAGAGCTCTACCCCATGCAGTTTGAAGAACCGCTATTCAACATTCACCTCAATGTGGACTACCCTTTCAATCTGACAGGGATTCTTTATTTTCCCAAACTAAAAAACGACCTCAACCTTCAAAAAGACAAAATTCAACTTTATCAAAACCAAGTCTTTGTCACCGACAACGTAGAAGGGATAGTTCCTGAATTTTTGACCCTGCTACGCGGTGTCATCGATTCGCCCGACATCCCCCTCAACGTATCCAGAAGCTACCTTCAAGCCGATGGAGCAGTAAAAAAAATTAGCAACTACATCTCCCGAAAAGTGGCCGACAAACTGGCCTCGCTCTTCAAAAAAAACCGAAAAGAATTTGAAGAAAAATGGAACGATATCAAAGTGGTCATTGAATACGGCATGCTCACCGAAGACAAGTTTTTTGAGAAGGCCGAAAAGTTTATGCTCTATCCTACCACCGAAGGAACCTGTCTGACCTACGACGAACTGGAAGCAGCTGTCAAAGACAACCAAACCGACAAAGACGGTAAATTGGTGTTTCTCTACGCCTCGGATGTGGAGGAACAACACCAATACATACAATCGGCCCAAGACAAAGGCTATAAGGTATTGCTACTGGACTCCCCCATCATCGCACACCTAATTCAAAAACTGGAGGGCGAAAAACAAAATATCGCCTTTGCTCGTGTGGATGGCGATGCGGTAGAAAACCTCATCAAAAAAGACGAAGCTACGGTTTCCAAATTGTCTGATGAGGAAAAAGAAACCCTTAAACCTCTGATCGAAGCAGTGGTCCCTGGGGAGAAATACACCGTACAACTCGAAGCCATGGACAGCAGTTCCTTGCCGTTTGTGCTGACCCAACCCGAGTTTATGAGAAGGATGAAGGAGATGCAACAAACCGGAGGGGGTATGATGGGAAGTTTCCCAGATATCTACACCCTGCTGGTCAATACCAACCACGAGTTGGTCGGACAAATCCTACAAACCAAAACAGCCAAAAAGAGAGAACGTCTGATCCAGCAGGCCTTGGATTTGGCACGCCTATCCCAAAACCTCCTCAAAGGAGAAGCCCTTACAGCCTTTATCAAACGGTCGGTAGAGCTGATCAAATAAACCTTTTGCTATGAATCATATATCCCTTGTTTACTAAAAGCAGGGGATTTTTTATTTTTAATGTGAGAAAAAAAAACCTTCCAACCCCCAGCTGGCAAGTCCAGTTACCTGATGCAGAATTGCAGTATTTTCAATGTTTTTGGGACAAGAAAACAGCAGACGCTTGTTTCCAAGAGTTGTTGGAGACCATCCCTTGGCAACAAGACCAAGTAAAGGTTTTTGGAAAAACATACGACCAACCTCGACTGACTTCACTACACAGCAATACCCACAGCACCTACACCTATTCCGGACTTACCCTCCACCCCCATCCCATGACCGATCTCCTGGAGGAACTACTTCAAAAAATTAAGACAGTAACCAACGATGTATTCAACTGTGTATTACTCAACCTCTACCGCAATGGGGCAGACAGCAACGGCTGGCATGCAGACAACGAACGCGAACTTGGAAAAGATCCTGCCATTGCCTCTATCAGCTTTGGAGCCCCGCGGAGTTTTCGCTTCAAACACCGAAAAATAAAAACCGAAAATCACAAAATAGTGCTCCACCACGGCAGTTTGCTCCTGATGGGCGGTGCCATGCAAGAACACTGGCTGCACCAAATCCCAAAAACCAAAAAACCAATCGCCCCTAGAATCAACCTTACCTTCCGAAAAATCAAGTAAAATCCTTCAGAAACGACAAACAAAAACGGTGGGTAAAACCCAACAGCTTTTGTATTGGACTGCTGAGGCTGCACTCACGCCCTGGTCGAAATAGTATTTTTCTAAAAAGACAATTTGGACTACATTTGCCAAAACACAAATTTATATGTCACGAATAGGCAATCGTTGGATGTTCGTTTTGCTCCTGTTAGGATTCGGATGTGGATCCAATCCCTCCGCAGAACCTAGCATGCAAGTCCGCGGAAAGGTTGAAGGCCTGCGAAAAGGAACGCTTTTTCTGCAGAAAATACAGGACTCCGTGTTGGTCAACGTGGATTCGGTCACGATCGATGGCAGTCCCGAGTTTCAATTCAAAACGGCACTGGAAAGCCCCGAGATCTACTACCTATATCTCAACAAAGAGGATGGGGACAGCCTTAACGACCGTATATTGTTTTTTGGTGAAAAAGGAGAAATCACCATCAACACTTTACTGAAAACTTTTGAGAGCAGTGCCAAGGTGAGCGGCTCGGAAAATCAAGAACTGCTTCAGGAATACCGACGGTTGGCCCGACAATTTGACGGGAGAAATCTGGAATACATAAAAGCCTATCTCGAAGCGGCAAAAATGACTGATACCAAAGGCATGGATTCGCTCCAAAATGCCATGGATAACTTGCTAAAACGTCGCTACCTCTACGCACTGAACTTTGCCAGCACTCATGGCGACAACGTCATTGCCCCCTACATAGCTCTTACAGAAGTGGCCGATGCCAATATTAAATTTTTGGATACCGTTGCGGCCAAGCTCACCGAATCGGTCAAAGCGTCCAAGTACGGCCAAGAACTTATCGCACTGATCACACAACGTAAAGCCGATGAAAAAGCTGAATAAACTAACCCAGCTTATTAAGTTCTTCTTGTAGGTCGTTCAAAGTTTTGTCCAATTGCTCCCTCAAAGGCTTGAATCCCGAGGCACCCCCGGCACGTTTGGCCTGATGGATTTTATCGATCAAATCGTCAAACAAACCGATGGCTTTGTCCACTAGTGAATCGGTTTTTTTGGGGTCTGCTTCGGGGTGATCCAATTCCCAGAAATATACCTCTTCGATAAATGCTCCGATGGTATTGTTAATTTCCTTTTTAAAGAGTTTGATACTTGACATAAAAATTTGATTTTTGGGATGTTTATCCGCTGTATTTGACAAAATTTCTGGGGGTTTCGTAGAGGACAATTTCCAGGGATTTGTCATTGTCCAAATGGGGCAAAAGCTTGTTGTAGATGACCACCGCAATGTTTTCGGCAGTGGGGATTAAATCCGAGAATTCGGGGACTTGTAAATTGAGGTTTTTATGATCGAAAGCATCTTCCACTTCTATTCTGATCAGATCCTTCAACACTTTCATGTCCATTACATAGCCCGTCATCGGATCAATGGTTCCGGTGACATTGACGATCAGTTCGTAGTTGTGACCGTGGTAGTGGGGATTGGCACATTTCCCAAAAACCTCCTCATTTTTTTGGTCGTCCCAATTCCGAACATAAAGTCGATGGGCAGCATTGAAATGAGCTTTTCTGCAAACGGTTACCCTCATGAACGATGTTTTTTTTCTATTTGATCGGCAAAGCGCTCGAATATGATAGCAAACCAGACGGTATAACGATCTGGATTTTTTTTCAGGTCGGTTTTGATGGCATCAATGGACTTCCACTGGTAGTCAGACACCTCTTCGGGGTTGATCTGGGGCTGCTCGTCGCTATGGCCCAGCATCACATGATCCAGCTCGTGCTCGGTAAGGCCATTGTCGAAAGGTGCTTTATATATAAAGGTGAACAGCTCTTCCAAGGCTACGGTCATTCCCATTTCTTCCATCAGACGGCGGTTGCCGGCCTCTAGATTGGTTTCACCCTCGCGCTGATGACTGCAACAGGTGTTGGTCCAAAGTCCCGGAGAATGGTATTTGGTCCAGGCGCGTTGTTGCAAGAGCAATTCCTGTTTGGCGTTGAGCACAAAAATGGAAAAGGCGCGATGCAGAACCGCTTTTTGATGAGCCTCCATCTTCTCCATCGTCCCCAAGGGCCGATCGTCTGTGTCTACCAATACCACTTTTTCTTCTGCCATAGTCCAAAATTACCGAATAAATCAGACAAAACCTATCGACAAATTTCAGCGATGGAATTTAATTAAATATTTTTGCCTCAAAATTATCGGTATGGTATTTCGCGAGGAAATTTTGCGAAGACGAACATTTGGTATCATCTCTCACCCCGATGCGGGAAAAACTACGCTCACGGAAAAACTCCTGCTCTATGGGGGGGCCATACAAGAAGCGGGAGCCGTAAAACCCAA